>JALYLI010000114.1 GCA_030774335.1 Acidobacteriota bacterium
CCCCCACGAAGACGACGCAGATGGCTCCGCAGATGTGCTACGCACTGAATTCGCTTGGTGCGTCGGTGAAATTTCTTCTGGCACGGTTGGCCTCTGAACGAATTTAATGTGCACCTGCACTGCTGCGCTGCCGCGACCATATTATTTCATGGCACCGTTGCGACTGCTCTGGTGGCCAGATTTCCGCGGCGCCGACCTGTGCTCCATCACGCTATGCCAACAACGCCAAAATTTCCTTCTGCACCGCGCCGGTGACGCGAGCCTCGCGGTCGCCGATGTAGACATTTACTTCGCTGCGGATTCCAAACTCCGGCAGGTAAATTCCCGGCTCCACGGAATTGCAGGTGCGCGGAATGAGCCGGCGCACGTCGTGAGTTTCCAGGCCGTCCATGTTGGCTCCGTTGCCGTGCACGGCTTCGCCGATGCTGTGACCGGTGCGGTGATAAAAATATTTGCCGTAGCCTGCTTTTTCGATTACCGCGCGCGCGGCCTTATCGACTTGCCAGCCTTCCACAGGTTTGCCCGCGGCGACGCTGGAGCAAATCAGCTCGACGGCCTTGTCGCGGGCATCGCGCACGGCGCGGAAAACTTTTGCGAATTTGTCCGGAACTTTCGCGCCGAGGTAGCCGATCCAGGTTACGTCGTAGTAGACGCTGCCGGGTGTTTTCTGCTTGCCCCACACGTCGAGGAGCAACAGATCGCCTTCGCGAATGGGCGCGGCGGTTTCAAGCGTGGGGCCGTAGTGGGGATCGCTGGCGTTGGCATTGACGGCTACGTCGGGGCCTTCGTCGGCGTGCAAGTCAACTGCGGCGAATTCTTTCAGTATCCACTGCTTCAAGTCGTATTCGGTCAACGCGGTTTTGGCGCGTACTGATTTTGCGGCGTGCTCGAATGCGCCGCGCACGATACGATCGATTTCTTTGCCTGCCGCTTCGTGAGAGCGTAGCTGCGCATTGGTCCAGCACGCTTCGTATTTCTGTACCAGGTCGGCCGAACTGACCACTTTCGCCCCGGCGGCCCGCACCATTTCGATGGTGCCGGCGTCGACCATGGAAACGTAGGGGATGGCGTTTTTCGGAGAGTACTGCATGGCCACCGTTTTGGCCCGGCCCAAAACTTTTTTCAGGTTTTTCTCGAGTTCGCCGAGGCCGGCATAATAAAACGTTTCGCCGGGAAGCGCCGCAAGCGACTGGGTTTCGATTTTGTGGACGAGTTTTTTCGGCCCGCCCTTGGTGGGCACGAAATAAAACCAGCGGCGGGTGCGCATGCTTTCGGGCAATTTCAGAATGCGTTGCGCGATGGGGTCGCGGCCTCGAAAATCGTAGAAGAGCCAGCCATCGACGCGCGCGGCGCGCAAATCCGTTTGCATTGCTGAAATGTCGAGACTCATTTTCGATTGTCCAGTTCCGGGTGATTTCGTTGAGCGAATCGTTCTATGCGTCGTGCAGGATCAGGTCTTCAAGCTGGCGCCGGCTGACACCGCGGATTTCGACCCGTTTTATGCGACTGCGGTCACTGTTGAGGATTCTAACAGCGGATTTGGGTGTTTTCAAAAGCCGCGCGAGGAAATCGACCAGCGCTTCGTTGGCGCGGCCTTCCACGGCGTGGGCCTGCACGCGAATTTTCAGCGCGCCGCCCAGCACGCCGACGACTTCATCGCGACCAGCGCGCGGCTGGATGCGCACGGAAAAGACCACCGTGCTGGCAGCAATGTTCTCGGTTATTTCCAGCATGAATCAGTTACCAGTCGCGCTGGATTGCCCTCCTAACCTGGTTATTTTCGGCCTGCAGGGTTACTTCGCGTCCGGAGTTGGCGGCGTCTGCGTCAACTCGTTTCTTCGGCTCCAGAAATAAATTGCGGATCCCACGGCTACCAGGGGCAGGACTGCGCCGAATTCGTCGATGTACCACGCGGTTTTTCCGGTGTTGCGGGTGAGCGGAGTAAAGATGGCTTGAATATAGAGATTGTGGCTGGCATGCAAGATCGCGCCGGTCCACAGGCTGCCGGATTTGAGGCGCATCCACGCGAAAACAAAAGAAATCGAAATCACCAGAACCGTGAAACATGTGAGGCCAAACCACGTGGGCGTGCCGCTGTTGTAATCGCCCCAGATCAGCAACGGGAAGTGCCAGCAGGCCCATATCACGCCGCTAATCAATGCTGTGGCGGTGAATCCGAAGCTTTTGAAAAGTTGTGGCACCAGAAAGCCGCGCCAGCCGATTTCTTCGCCGAGCGCGGAAGCCATGCTCTTGATGACACCGAAACTCCCCGCCACCAATACGTAGACGACAGTGGAAAGCATCGGAGAAACGCGCAAGCCAATCGTGGGAACCAAGTGGCCCATGAATTCGTGATTCGGAAATCCGCCTAAGCCCGCGGACCATACGATTACGTAGGTGATGGTCGCGTAGAACAGCGGAACGTACCAACTTTGTACGACATACTTCGTCATCGGCCATTTCCAGCCAAGTTCCTGAACATTACCGGAATTTAACTTGAGCGTGGCCAGGGCGGCCAGCGCCGGGCACCACATGATGCCGAAAACAAACATGCCGCCGCCAGCGTCCAACGTGTGAGCCTTGAGCATCAGGAAATAGAAAAGCGAGCTGAAGCCGAAAACCAACAGCAGGTAAATCGCTACCTGCTGGCGAGAGCTTTTCTGTTCTGACATGTTTACCCGAATCTCGCGCAATTCGTGAATTCAGCTTTCACGGCATGACCGGCAGAAGCACATAGGACTCCCTGCCAGGCGCAGAATAAATTCGTTGGGTCGCGGTCGCGAAGTCACTGGCCTGCGCCTTGTAAATGCTGGGGACAAACTTTTGGGGGTTGCGGTCGATCAGCGGGAACCAGGTGGACTGCACCTGCACCATGATGCGGTGAGCTTTGAGGAAAACGTGATCGTGGTCGCGCAGCGGCACATCCCACCTGTTCGGCTCATTCGGAACCAGCGCGTGCGGCTGCTCAAAGCTTTTCAGATAGCGGCCGCGGCGAACTTCCATGGCCACCGGCAATTCATAACCGTTCAGTGATTGCGCGAACTGTCCCGGGTTCGGCCCATCAGCTGGATTCCAGGCGGGCTTTTGGGCATCTTGCGGATAAACGTCAATGAGCTTCACGACGAAGTCGGAATCCGTGCCCGAGGTCGATGCAAATAACTCCGCCGACACCGGTCCGGTAATCACCAGGTCGTGATCGAGCGGCGCGCTTACGTAACTCAACACATCCGGCCGGTGATCCACGAAACGCTGGTCCGCAACTTCCCAGGTCCGCCAGTCGCCGGCAGGATATGTGGGCGAGATGGGGCGCGCGCGGTAAGGCACCGGATTGGCGGGATCGGAAACGTATTCACGAAATGGCTTGGCGATTTTTGAATTGTCGGAGGCGTCAAAAGATAGCGTGCCGTCTGAATGAAAATAAAGTTTTGTGGGTTTGGCTTCTTTCGGAGGCCACGCAGCATAGGTATGCCAACTGTTCGAGCCGCTTTGGAAGGTGCTGGCCTGCCACGCGGGTTTTTCTCCTGAACCGTGAAGATAATGGCGGAAAAACGGCGCTTCAATATTTTCGCGGAACTCCCGCGAGGTTTCGTGTCCTCCGAAGGGAATGATGCCGATGGAATCGCCCTTGGGGGCTTGCCACTCGCCGTGAAACCACGGCCCGGCGACGATAAAGTTGGTGTGCTCGGGGTCGTGCTCCGCGGCATGGCGGAAAATCTGCCACGGTCCCCAGGGATCTTCCTGGTCCCAGAATCCCGCCACATTGAGGTTCGGCACGGTTGAAGAGTGAAGTTGGCTCACCCACGCTTCCTTCTTCCAGAAATCGTCGTAGTCGGGATGCTCGACGCTGTCGTTCCAGTACGGAATCTTGCCGTGCAGATATTTGTCGTTCAGGTTGGCGAGCGGGCCGGCCGACAGATACCACTCAAAGGTGTCATAGGTTTCAAAATCAAAATTGGTGTTTTTGTTTTTGTCGGCTTGTTCCATCACCGCATATTCAAAGTTGTAACTCTCGCGCAGCGCGCCGTAGCGATGATCGTCGTCGTTCATCCACTGGTCCACGGGAGAAGCCTGTTCGCTGATAGCTTTCAGCGCGGGATGCGGATGCAGTAGCGCGAGCGCGGTGGTCAGTCCATCATAAGAGACGCCATACATGCCCACTTTGCCGTTATTGTTCGGAACATTTTTTACCAGCCATTCGATGGAGTCGTACGCATCAGTGGTTTCGTTGGTGGCCTTGGGGTCCTTCAAATCCACTTGCGAGGAAAGTTTGAAGTAGCCTTCGGACTTGAAACGGCCGCGCAAATTCTGAATTACAAATATGTAACCGTCCTGCGCGAGCTCTTTAAGCGAAGGCGGCATCTCAGCCGGGGGTTTTTCGGGCACTCCGTAGGGTGTGCGACGAAAGAGGATGGGAAGCGGTGCAGTGACATTTGTGGGCGTGAGAATCACGGTCTGGAGATGCACGCCATCGCGGACCGGTATCATCACTTCCTGAAGCTGAAAAACAGGCTGTGACGCGGCGGGCTTCGCTTCCTGCGCGGACGCTGACGGAACGCCGGTGAGAAACAGAAGGATGACAAGCCCTGCGATTCGCATTGGAATGCTCCATTCAGAGACACGTACGAATGCTTAGAGTTTCGAGCCGGCAGCATATTGCCGGGATATAAACCACACGTCCAGGTCATTTTTCCGCACCAATTGCCTGAGCTACCTGACGTAAAACAAATCAGCGCCTCAGTGCCACCAGCGGCGTCACGGTCAGTAGTGCAAGCTAAAATTCAGCAAGCTCCAATGGAAGGCAAACCAAAAGCACCCCAGGCACGCGAGACCCAGCAGCACATTCCACACGCGGTACCACACCCATTGCTGTTTATCGCTCCAACCAATTACCGCGGCGAAAATTGCATACAGCGCGCCGATCCCGAATAGCACACCGACCACCTGCACCAGATGCATCCAGAAATCGGCATGCGGGCCGAGGCCGCCGGGCTTTTCGAACGCGGAAAGCGCAATAC
>JALYLI010000115.1 GCA_030774335.1 Acidobacteriota bacterium
TGTGAGGGCCATGCTCCGCCGAAACACTTAAGTACGGTGTGCCGCAGCTCCAGCAGAATATTCCTGTATTTTACATGACGCGCTCCGGCGTGTTGAGACTCAAAATCAGTTCGCTGTTAGCTTTCGGGAGGGTGTGCGCCGCATCGTGACGACGGGTACTGTCCCGTTCGCACATTTGCGAAGTTGCCGGGGGAAGGCGTCCCAAGAGGCGAAGGCCGCTCTCATTAGCCGCAGGCCGAAGTCGCGATAGGTTTTCTTCGTGGTCAGATAACCATACTTGTTGGCGGTGCTTTGGGCACAAAATCGTGCCTTGTTCGGGGATCCACTTCTCGTTCCCATTTTTCTTCCAGCTTGCCAGATTTATCCGGACCATCCGCAGCAAAATGGCCGCCATGAACATACATCTCACTGTGAAAAGGGAAACTACCAAGCCGGCCGCCGAGACCTACCAGGTTTGACTAATGATTTGGCACCCGCCATCGCCGGGCGGGTTTCGGTCTCTATAAATGCTCTAATCTAAATATGTACACATCCGTTTCCATTAAAGTCATATTTAGGGCACAGGTCGCAGCGTTTTCGCCATTGCCAATTCTCCCGCTGACAGCCAAGAAATACAGCCCGATCCGTAACGATTACAATCACTTAGAACCAGTAAGCGGTGCGGATGTTGATCTTTAGTAAGCTTACGCTCCCGCTCCAAGTCAACCTCCTGAGTTGGCGAGACGATTGCAATATCCCTTAGCACGTACCATATCCGTCCCCGAATGGCCACTAGCACCTGATTTCTGTGTTTCGCCGGTTTTCAGAAATTAATTCTGCAAACTGATGCGGAGTTGCGTGCTTTTCACGGCGTCTCGCGTTCAACGGGGTACTCATGCGTAAACTTCCTAAGCTTATAATACTAAGTGTCGCGCTGATATTCTGCGTCGCATTAGGCGTCAAAGGCTACGTGTTGCAGGTGGCCAGCGGTACCTGGGCTCCTCAGGCGGACCTCACGCAAGCACGATCAGGCTCGTCAGTGGCGCTGCTGCAGGATGGCCGGCTTTTGGTGACCGGCGGCGATGGAATCGCTGGAACGCTGGTCGGCGCGGAAATCATGGGAACGGATGGGACGTCTTCGGCCGCCGCGCCGATGAGCATCGCGCGGAGCAAGCATATTTCCGTGGTACTGGCTGATGGCAGCGTTCTCGTGGCTGGTGGAACGACCTCTGGCGGTGGCGCCACTAATGCCGCCGAAATTTACAATCCTGCTTCTGACTCCTGGACCACTCTCGCGGGCGGCATGATAGAGGCGCGTTCAAACGCTACTGCCGCTGTTTTGCAGGATGGGCGCGTGCTGATTGCCGGTGGAGAAAAATCCGGCGTAGCCAGTTCCACGGTAGAAATTTTCGATCCCATCACGCAGTCTTTTTCTTTTGGCGGCGCTCTTTCCTCGCCGCGCACGGAACATGCCATGGCGCTTTTGACCGATGGCCGGGTATTCATCGCTGGCGGTTCGAATGGTGCCGTAGGGCTGAACTCGACGGATATTTATGACCCGGTTGCAGGCAGCGTCAGCGCGGGACCAGCCATGTCCACGCCGCGAAGCGGGCACTCCGCGACGGGCATGCTGGATGGCAGAGTATTGATCGCCGGCGGAAATAACGGCTCCGCGGATTTGGCCAGCGCGGAAATTTTCGATCCGTCCGCGGGCGCAATCACGCTCGTCGCCAGTTCACTTGGCGCACCGCGCCAGGGACATTTGGCCTTCCTTTTGCCGAATAATAATACCGTGCTGATCGCCGGCGGAACCTCCGCGGGCGTACCGCTGGTTTCCGCGGAAGTGTACACACCGTGGCTGGGGACGTTTGCGTCCACGGGATCCTTGTCCACTGCGCGCAATTTTTCGGCAGGCAGCCTCATGAAACAGGAGGGCCTGCTAGCGGTCGTCGGCGGACAAGATGCGTCGGCCGTGGCTGTCGCAAACAAGGATTTGTACGGATTCGCTACGGTGAAAACCGATGCAGCCGATTATCCGCCCGGAACCACCGTCAACATCACCGGCTCCGGCTGGCAGCCGGGCGAAACTGTGACACTGACACTGGTGGAATCGCCGCTGTTTGATACGCACGGGCCATTCACCGTGGTAGCCGATGCCAACGGCAGCATCTCCGACAGCTCCTTCGTGACAGATGCCTACGATCTCAACATTCTCTTTTCGTTGACGGCAAGCGGCTCAGTCTCCCAGGCGCAGACCAGGTTTATGGATTCGAAGCCCAACGCGGTAGCAGTTGGAGCTCAAACCCCCAATCCGGTCGCGCCGGGAGGCACTGCGCAATACACGGTCACTGTGACTTTTACCGGCACTGGCTCCTCATGCACCTCGCCGTTGAGCATTCAAAATCCTGGAGTGTTGCCGACGGGCGCTACAGCCACCTTCAGCCCGTCATCGCTGACCAGCACTGGCGGTGATGCCATTTCGACTCTTACGATCACTACCACTAATTCGACGCCGCCAACTGCAACTCCGATTTCATTCACGGTACTCGCGGCTAACGGTGCGGGGACATGTCAGGCCGGCACCGCGACGAATACCGGGACATTAACGGTCGTCGCGAGCACGACAACCACGCTTACGAGTTCGGTGAATCCCTCAGTGTTTGGGCAGAGCACCACGCTGACCGCAACGGTAGCAAAGACGAGCGGGCCGACCACACCAAACGCCGGCACCGTGACGTTTAAAGATGGCGCCAGCACACTGGGAACCGGGACGCTAAACGCATCGGGCGTAGCCACACTGGGAGTATCGAGCCTGACTGCAGGGTCCCACAGTCTTACCGCGTCGTATGCGGGAACGGCGAGCTTTGGCGCGAGCAATTCGAATACTGTTTCGCAAACGGTGAATCAAGCCAGCACGACGACAGCGATCGCGCTGACGAGCGGAACCAACCCATCCACTTCTGGGCAATCGTTGACATTCACGGCGACAGTGGCGGCGGTTGCGCCCGGGTCGGGCACAGCGACAGGCACGGTTACGTTCAAAGATGGGGCAACCACCGTCGGCACCGGAACACTGTCGGGCGGAACGGCCACGCTAACAACCAGCGCGCTTGCGGTTGGGGCGCATTCCATCACGGCCACGCATGGCGGAGACACAAATTTCACAGCCAGCACTTCTTCGGCGCTGGCGCAGACAGTAAATCAGGCGAGCGCGACGACGACGATTACCGCGCATACCCCGAACCCGTCAGTGGTGGGGCAGGCGGTGAATATTACGTTCACGGTGACCGCCGGCAGCGGAACACCCACTGGCAACGTTACTGTCAGCGACGGAGTGGGCGACACTTGCACGGCTACGGCGGCCGCCGGCAACTGCTCGATCACATTTCCGACCAGCGGCACCAAAACGCTTTCCGCCGTTTACGCGGGTGACACGAATTTTACGGGTAGCACGTCGGCCAACGTGTCGCACACGGTAAACGCTGCGGCGACGACCAC
>JALYLI010000116.1 GCA_030774335.1 Acidobacteriota bacterium
GGTGACAGAATTATTGGGCCAAGACACGTTGAATGTTGCTACCTTTTCATTAGTTTCTTCAAGTGATATGCTCCGCCCCTATGATGGGTTCAATGGCAGCAAGGGTTGAACTCAGAGCTGTAGTTTACTTATTGTTTTGTTCTTTCGCGATGACCCCGCCTGCAGTCTCACAGCAGCCTAGCGATAACCACCCTGCAGGCGAAACGGGAGTACCTCGCGCTGGGGTGAACGGAGTAACCTCACCGCGTTGCATTCACTGTCCGGAACCGGACTACACCAAGCAAGCACGGGAGGCGAACTTTTCCGGCGTGGTTTTGCTTGATGTGACCGTAACAACGGACGGAACAATCATCAATCCCGTAGTGCTAAAGGGTCCGGGCCTGGGCTTGAATGAAAAGGCCGTGGAAAAAGTACAGAAATGGAAGATGAAACCCGCTCTCAATCGAGAGGGCAACCCTGTGAATTGCCGGCTGCGAATCGAAATCACTTTTCACCCCAGATATCCTTAACCGCTTCCGTTTCGCTTCCTCACATCAATTGAGCACTCCAACTGAGCACCCAGAATCCACTTGGACGATCAACGCTGCCAGCTCAACCGATCGACGCAACACCACCCAGTGCATTGATTCGACAATGCTTCCGCAGGAGAACTATCTGTTTGGCTGTACTCGGTCAAAACCTAGCCAGGGCAGCGTTCCGGCTGGCCTGGCCCTAGCGAGCGATTTTAGCTTTTGTTTCAATGCAAGGTGGGTTCGAGCTTAGTGCTGCGTCGGCCCATTGAGACCGCCCGGATTACAAGACACGTGGCCTAGGGTACCGAGAAGGTTGGTGAGTGCATCCAAAACTAGGCTCCTTTCCGCACCAACTCCCGTATTTGGCACGATGGGTGAGGTATTGGCGCAGGCACTTACCTACTACGTTCACGAAAGCTGGTGGGACGGCCAATTCACGGTTACCATGCATCGCTGCGATTGCATCAGCTGCAACTACGGCAGAGGGCTGCTCGTCGATTCTTTCCTGCGCCGTGGCAAGTGGCATGGTCCTTACAAGCACCGAAGGAAGGCAATGGCTAAAATCGCTTCCCAAGCATCACCCTGCGTACGACCTGCGAATGCGCTCAATAAGTGCGACGTGGTGTATCACGACTCAGCTCCAAGTGCCTGGTAAGTCTGGTGGTCTCAATGGGTCGACGCAACACTTAGGTTTGAACCCGACTTGCATTGGCAACAAAGGCTAAGTCGCTCGCTAGGGTTAGATCAGCCGGAACACTGCCCGAGCTAGGACTTGACCGGGTACAGTCAAACAAATGGGTTCTATCGGCGAAGCGCGGTCGAACCAACGTATTGGATGGTGTTGCATCGACCAGTTGAGCCGGCAGCTTTAATCAGGCATTAGCCAGTTCACTGGCGATAATCGCGTTCGCGGTAGTTATCCATGGGCTGGTGCCATGACCCGCCTGGTGTTTGGCGCTACTTGTGCCCTAGAAACGCCATACGCGTTGTCTTGAGCCACTGCATGATAGGAATTGAGGCAGTCTTCCGGCCATATGAACAATCAGAAAAGGATGCATGAATCTTATTGGACGGCGTCAGGACCCACAGTTCGTACGTCGTTCCATCCATGCACAGGTCTCTGCTTACGTTAGTGGGAATAGATAAAGTAAAGAGCTGGTCGACTTGCCGCTTAGCTGAATCTCCCCCCACTCGTTCCAGCTTCTCAATTGAAATGCGCTTGAGGATGTCGTCGGTGGTCGCATTAGGATTCCGGCGCAGGGTTTCATCATAAACCTCTGAAATGGGTCGAGTGTCTTGTTTTAATCGATACTCTATAAGTCGAATCGCATGATTGGAGTCCGCGAGGAAAACGAGTTGCGACTCTGGCCAGTTAGAGCTTGGCAAATAGCGAACGACGACTTTGTATTCAATTCCTTTAAATTCCGCGGGGATTTCCTGAGAAAATTGAAAGGCGCGCTCCACGACCTCAGAATATCGTGGCTGTCTTGTGATTTCGTTCTTGTCCTGCGTTCGGCGTGCCACGAATAGAGAGAATACGGACAGGAAACTCATCGTCGCTATGCTTGTTATAGATTTCATCGTTACCCTGGTCGGGTGCTTTGGGCGGAGGATACCACGAAGGCTGCTTTCGGGATTCGGCTAAAGTCCTGGTTTCGTGCCAGCTCAACCGGTCGACGCAACACCACCCAGTGCATTGATTCGACAATGCTTCCACAGGAGAACTATCTGTTTGGCTGTACTCGGTCAAAATCTAGCCAGGGCAGCGTTCCGGCTGGTCTGGCCCTAGCGAGCGATTTTAGCTTTTGTTTTCAATGCAAGGTGGGTTCGAGCCTAGTGTTGCGTCGACCCATTGAGACCGCGTTAAATCAGGCACTGAGAAACCGAGCCAGTCTCCAAGAATCTGATACGCTTCACGTCATGGCAGCGTTCGACCGGCAAGAGCAAACGAATGAAGCACTGGATTGGGCAATCCTGCGTGACGGCGGGAACCGGCCAGCAATTTATCTACCTATCTACGCTCGTATAATATGAGGTTTATCACAACTCTTCTCGGGCTTCCGACCATCGCCGCGTTGCTTGCTTCCGGAGGTTTGGCCCAAACAACCTCATCCACGAGCGTGGACGGTGGGACGCAGAACACTGACGAAAAAAAAGCACAAGGAAATGAGCCCCTAGATACTGCTAAGCCTTCGAGTAACCACACTCCTACGATTCAAGACAATAGCTTCTTGGTCGAAGAAGCCTACAATCAGGAATTTGGTGTCGTGCAACACATTCAGAATTTTCAACGGTACTGGAACAGCAAGGACTGGACTTACACATTCACTCAGGAATGGCCTGTCGATGCACAACCCCGTCATCAACTCAGTTACACACTCGCCGCGCTCCATGCAGGCGACCAGCCCACCTCGGGTGCAGGATTTGGCGATGTCATTCTGAATTATCGGTATCAGCTATTGGGCAATGGCGATGCTCAGGTAGCATTCGCGCCAAGGTTTAGTGTCTTGCTGGCCAGCGGAGACTATCGGCTAGGACGGGGGGTCGGAGGCACAGGCATTCAGGTTTTGCTCCCGCTCAGCGTGGTACTCACCAGAAAATTGGTAACGCACTGGAATGTCGGAACAACAATCGTTCCCAGCGCCAGAAATATTTCCGGAGAAACGGGAACAACGCTCGGTTACAACTTTGGCCAGAGCGTTGTTTGGCTGGCTCAATCTCGTTTCAATGTCCTGTTAGAGACAGTTTTCAATCGCAGTCAGGAAGTGATTGCGCCGAAGACCACGCAATGGACCAGCAATCTCTTGCTCAGCCCCGGAATTCGCTGGGCTTACAACTTCGAAAACGGGCTTCAAATTGTTCCCGGCGTCGCCGTACCGTTTGGAGTCGGGCCGAGCGGCGGAGAAAGAGGCGTTTTCATTTACCTCAGCTTTGAACACCCTTACCGGAAGCTGTCGAAAGAATAGGGCCGGGTTCCTTGTAGCTGCCCTAAGTTCCGCTCTCTGCGCTAACAAATTCTGTTCACCACATCGCGGATCGCCTTGTCCACCCGCTCGAATTATTGTCATAGCAGGTGCGATGCAGGATTATCGGATTACTTAAGGTTGGGCCGCAGTCAACTCGGACATTTCAAGGCCCAACTTTTGGAACCGCACGCTATCGACCTGAATATCACTTGTCCGGAACGGCTGCCAGCTCAACCGGTCGACGCAACACCCCCCAGTAAATTGATTCGACAATGCTTCCGCAGGAGGACCATTTGTTTGGCCGTTCTCAGTTAAAACCTAGCCAGGGCAGCGTTCCGGCGGGTCTGGCCCTAGCCAGCGATTTTAGCTTTTCTTTTCAATGCAAGGTGGGTCCGAGCTTAGTGTTGCGTCGACCTATTGAGACCGCCGCGTTAATTAGGCGCTTGACCAGAACGGTAGCTAGCTTCAGTCTGTTGGGCTGAAGAAAAAGTCATCCTGGGAATGTGCTTTCTACGCCTGTCGGTGGCTGGATTTTTCGCAAAATTCGGGGTACGAAAGGAACAAGGAAAGTCACAATGAGCGACAGAAAAATTATCGCTGTGGTAGGAGCAACTGGAGCGCAGGGCGGCGGCTTGGTTCGGGCCATCCTCAACGACCCGAGCGGCGGTTTCGCCGCGCGCGTGCTCACCAGGGATGTGAACGGAGCCAAGGCGAACGAGTTCGCGAGGCTGGGTGCTGAAGTTGTTGCCGCGGACGTCGACAGTCCTGAAAGCCTGAGCAAAGCGTTCGAGGGCGCCTACGCAGCCTATTGCGTCACGTTCTTCTGGGTGCATTTCTCACCGGAGAAGGAAATGGCGGAAGCAAAAGCCATGGCCGAGGCGGCGAAGGCCGCTGGCTTGCGGCACGTAATTTGGTCTACGCTGGAAGACACGCGAAAGTGGGTGCCGCTGAGCGACAACCGGATGCCCACCCTTCAGGGTAAATACAAGGTTCCGCACTTTGACGGCAAAGGTGAGTCCGACCACTTTTTCACGAATGCGGGAGTTCCTACCACCTTTCTGCTGACGTCTTTCTACTGGGATAACTTTATTCATTTTGGCATGGGCCCGAAAAAAGGCCCGGACGGAAAGTTGGCTATCACCGTCCCGATGGACGACAAGAAGCTTCCAGGGATCGCCGCCGAGGACATTGGCAAATGCGCTTACGGGATCTTCAAGAAGGGTAACGAGTTCATCGGGCAGACTATCGGAATTTCGGGCGAGAATCTGACCGGCACGCAGCTGGCTGCCGTTTTTACCGAAGTACTGGGTAAAGAAGTACGCTACAACAGCGTGCCACCGGAGGTATTCCGCAGGTTCGGTTTTCCTGGCGCCGACGATTTGGGCAATATGTTTCAGTTCAAACGCGACTTTGAAGAATACTTTTGCGGGGTGCGCAGTCCAAACTTCGCGCGGAGCCTGAACCCTTCATTGCAAGACTTCAAGACGTGGCTGATACAGAATAAGAATGCCATTCCGCTGGAAGATGCTGTGGCCAGCGCTTAGCCCATAAAAAAACTGAGACGGGGTTTTTATCCGCCTCAGTTCACGGCAAACAACCGGCTCTATTTCTTTTGCGAGCAGTGGTTTGCCAGAAGTTTCCACGCGCCGTCCTCGTTTGCCCAGGTGTCGGTGCAAATCACCGACCGGCTGCGATGCTGGCCGTGGTACACATCGTCATAAGTGTTTAGATAACGTGCGATTGCGACATTGCCGTGCGCGCTGACTTTCAGGTCGCTGATCGTCATGCTGTTGGTCTTGTTTTTGGCCGGATCTCCAGCGTCGGCAACTAGCGACGCCTTCGTGAGCCATTCCCCGAAGCTCGTACCCTCTACGAGATCATCGGCTAAATTCGTCTTTATAAACGACACATCGTTCGCCAACGCTGCCTTGGTCTGATCATTCTCGAGTTTGGTCACAGCCGCAACAACATCGGAACTATTCATCTGGCTGCTCAGAACCGGAAGCAGAATCCCGACGCAAATCAAACAGGTCGCCACAGCGATTGGAGTTTTAATTCTCATGCGAATCCTTTCTATACTGGAATTTTCGATTTCAAAACGGAGAACAAGATTTGGCCGCGGAGCACATCGTATGCTTCGCCTGTCCCAGAGGCAACAAAGTTATTTCGTGCCCCGCCGCTGTTTCAATCGGTCTCCCGACTTCAAGCCCTGATAAGTCGGATTGTCGGAAACTGACCCATTACCAAACCGCTTAAGTCGAGGATGGTTCATGCCGCGGAACCGCGTTCCTTAATATGTCCGCCGGTTTCAGGTTTCCCGTGGCAATCTGGGCAATCAGTGGCCGATTTGCTTCCAGAAAGTCGTAATCGCCAAGCTCCCTCGGCAACACCCACAAAATCTTCTCAAAACATTTTGCTTCAATCGGCGTATCAACAATCGCCGCCGCAAAAAATCGAATCTCCAGTTCCGCTCCGCCACTGGCATTCCGTTGCTGCACCCGCCCAATCTCCAAGCAACCCGTAAGAGTAGCCCCCAGTTCCTCCTGTAACTCGCGCGCCAGTCCCTGCTCCGGCTTTTCTCCGGCGCGCAGCTTTCCTCCCGGAAATTCCCATTTCAGCGGCGAACTATCCTCGCGCCGCCGCTGCCCAATCAAAATCCTCCGGTCGTCACGCTCAATCACTGCTGCCACCACCGTGATCATGCAGTGCCGTCCGTTCACCAATCGCGAATTACAGAAACGCGGCTTGGGCTAATCCATCTCTCTTTGCGATACTAAAAACGTGTTCAGCACAGCTGTCCTCGACCACTTCCAATCTCCGCGCAACGTCGGCAAACTCCCCGACGCCAGCGCCTCCATCGAAGTCACCAACCCCGTCTGCGGCGATGTCCTGCATCTCTCAGCGCGAGTAGAAGGAGGCTGCATCGCCCAAGCGCGGTTCCTTTGCCAGGGCTGCACCACCGCAATCGCCTGCGCCTCGCTCCTCACGGTAGAGCTCACCGGCAAAAATCTATCCGACGCCGGCGCCATCACCGCTGAAAAACTTTCCCGCGAACTCGGCGGGCTCCCACCCGCCACCATTCACGCCGCCCATCTCGCCGCGGATGCCCTCGCAGCGCTTCTCGCGAAGCTCAAACCGGCTTAGTCTTCTCGCTCGCTCGATTCAGTGCCTCAGGATCGTTCAAGTTCAACACGCAGCCTTCCTCCATCGTGTCCAGCTCCGAAACCTCACCGCTGTGCGCCCACACCACCGCGCGCGCGCCAGTCTCCAGCGGCGCAGTCAGCAATTCGTCGTACAGCGCGGAAGAAAAAATCACCGGATGCCCGCGCCTGCCGTGGTACACCGGCACAACGATCGGCCTCTGTGAAACATAAAATTGCTTGATCAGATCGTGCACCAGCCCGTGACTGATCAGCGGATGATCGATAAGCGCCAGCAGCATCCCGTCTGTCCCGAGTGGCAGGCTGCGCACCGCCGCTTGAATGGAGGTCAGCTGCCCTCGTTCCCAATCCTCGTTGATTACAACTTCATCTGGCCGCAAATTCACAGCATCCGCGATCGGGCCGGCGTCAGGACCGAGCACCACTCTCCGCACGCCGACCTCTTTCTGCGTGGTCACTTCCAGAAGATGTTCGAGGAACGAACGGCCCCGGTAGGGAAGCAGCGCCTTGGGCGAGCCCATCCGCCGCGACGCACCGCCGGAAAGAATTACCGCGGCCAGCATCGTAATAAGATTTCAGCGCTCACTCAGCGCCGGACGTACATCGTAGTTCAATTTTTTGTGCGCCGGCAAACCGGCATTCCTTCGCACCGCGATCAGTTCAGCCACCACGCTGACGGCGATCTCTTCGGGTGACAGCGCACCGATGTCCAGGCCCATCGGCGCGAACACGCGCGCGAATTCGTCCGGCCGGTAACCTTCCTGCTCCAGCGCCTTATATACCGACAATACTTTTCGTTTGCTGCCGATCATGCCCACGTAACGCGCAGCCGTGCGCACCGCCCAGGCCAGCACGCGCATATCTTCCTTGTGCCCCCGCGTAACAATAATCAGGTAAGAGCTGGCATTGGGCTTGATGCTTTCGAACGCCGCGTCAAAATCAGTGTGAATGGACTGCGCCATCGGAAAACGCTGCGCATTCGCGAATGCCTCGCGATCATCCACCACGGCAATCCCAAATCCTGCCGCGCTCGCGGTATTGGCCACCGCGATGGAAACGTGTCCGCCGCCGAATAAATAAACCACCGGCTGTGGCAGCAGCGGCTCCACAAATATTTCCAGCGTCCCGCCGCAAATCAAGCCGCTGTCGTAACTCGCTTCGTGATTCAAATTGAAAACCATTTTGCGCGGCGTTTCTTTGTGCATCACTTCTTTGGCTGCGGCCCATACGTCGGCCTCCACGCAACCGCCGCCAATCGTTCCTGCAATGGAGCCGTCCTCGCGCACCAGCATTCGCGAGCTTTCGTAGCTGGGGATCGAGCCGTTGGTGTGCACGATGGTAGCCAGCGCGCCGCGCAATCCCGCGCGCCGCATCTTTACAATCTCTTCGAAGAGGTCCACGCAGTAAAGCCTACGGCCCTCATCAAACGCTGTCAACGCGCTGCACTTTTCGCCGGATAGACACAACGAAGCTGCGATGTTACTTTCCGCTTCACAGCTGAACTTTGCGCAACATGAAATAGGAGTGCCATGAAAGCCATTGTTTTCCACCAGCACGGTGGCCCGGGAGTTCTGCAATATACGGACGCGCCGCCACCCACGCTGCGCGCCAACGAAGTGCTTGTGCGTGTGCGCGCCTGCGCGCTTAATCATCTCGATCTGTGGGTCCGCGGCGGCTTGCCCAACGTCCCAATCCCGCTGCCGCACATTCCCGGCAGCGACATCGCCGGCGAGATTGCCCAGATCGGCACAGACGTAACCACCGTGAAGGTCGGCCAGAAAGTTGTACTCGCGCCGGGAGTCTCCTGCGGCAAGTGCGCCGCCTGTGTGGCTGGCCAGGACAATCGCTGCCGCGAGTTTTCAAATCTCGGCTACATGATCGATGGCGGCTGCGCCGAATTCGTTCGCTGCCCGGAAGTGAATTGCCTGCCGTATCCAGAAAACCTCAGCTTTGAAGAAGCGGCCAGCATTCCGCTGGTCTTTCAAACCGCCTGGCACATGCTGATTACCCGCGCGCAACTGCAACCCGGCGAAGATATCTTAATTTTAGGCGCGGGCAGCGGAGTTGGCAGCGCTGCGATCCAGATCGCCGCACTTTTCGGCGCGCGCATCATCGCCACGGCCGGCAACGAAGCTAAGCTGGAAAAGGCCAAACAGCTCGGCGCCGCGCACGTGATCAATCACAAGACGCAGAAAATCCGCGACGAAGTTCGTCGCATCACGGGTAAACGTGGAGTGGACGTCGTTATCGAACACGTGGGCACCGCCACCTGGGACGAAAGCGTCGCGAGCCTCGCGGTCGGCGGCCGCCTGGTCACCTGCGGAGCCACCACCGGCTATGACGCCAAAATCGATCTGCGTTTCCTCTTTACCCGCCAGCTATCCCTGCTCGGTTCCTATATGGGCGCAAAATCAGAATTAGTCTCCGTGATGAAACTGGTAGCTTCCGGCCATCTCAAGCCCGTCATCGACCGCACCTTCCCGCTCTCCGCCTGCGCCGACGCACACCGTTATCTCGAAGCCGGGGAGCAGTTCGGCAAAGTCGTCCTCTCTGTCTGAAGTCGAGCGGGTCAAAACAATTACCCCGGAGGATGCGGCCCGGCCAGCAATCCGCCATCAAGTACCAAATATTGCCCGGTCATGAACGAAGCGCGCTCCGAGCACACCCACAACACCGCATCTGCGATCTCAGTCGGACGGCCAAAACGCCCAATGGCGTGCTGACTCAAAATAAACGCGTTCACTTGCGGGTCACTAAAAGCGCGTTGGGCCATGGCTGTCTCGATCACCGCCGGGCATACCGCGTTCACACGAATACCGCTCTTGGCAGTCTCGAGTGCGGCTGTCTTGGTCAGCCCGATTACACCATGCTTGCTCGCGCAGTAAATTGCTGCGCCGGGCGACCCCATCAGTCCCGCCACCGACGACATGTTTACAATCGCGCCGCCGCAGCCCTGCTTCAGCATTTGCCGAATCTCATATTTCAGGCACAACCATGTGCCCTTCAAGTTGATGTCCATAACGCGGTCCCAATCTTCTTCCAATTGCTCCGTTACGGGCACCCACTTGCCTTCAATCCCGGCATTGTTGAATGCCACATCCACGCGTCCAAATTTTTCCACCGTTTTTTGCACCAGCAATTCCACGTCGGCTGCTTTGGACACGTCGCCCTTCACAAACAGCCCCTCGCCGCCGGCGCCCCGAATCAGAGCAATGGTTTCATTTCCTTCAGCCTCGCGGCGGCCCGAAATCACCACTTTCGCGCCGGCCTTGGCGAAAAGCACTCCCGTGTCCCGGCCAATACCCGTCGTTCCTCCAGTTATCAACGCAACCTTGCCCTGCAATTCCGCTGTCATCAGTTTTTCTCCCTGGATCTTTCCGTAAGGATAAGGGACAGAGTGTAGGCTTCGCGTCACTGAGCCGTCAATTGTGATGCCCAGCCAACAAGGCGGATTGTTTCGCTGCTTGATACGCAGGCGGTAGTATTTATCCATTATTCCCGCA
The DNA here is from genome assembly GCA_030774335.1 of Acidobacteriota bacterium. Classification (GTDB taxonomy): domain Bacteria; phylum Acidobacteriota; class Terriglobia; order Acidiferrales; family UBA7541; genus Acidiferrum. The sequence continues at coordinate 10,143 of JALYLI010000116.1, forward strand.
GTTCCTTCGTTGTGTAATATGTTGCCAGAGAAAATCCTTTGAGCCTCGTCTGGAAATGGGTTATTGGAGTAACGCTGGTGCTGCTGCTCGGCGCTTTTGTGGGTCTCTCCTTGATGGCCGGAAGCCCCAAAGATGCCTACGGCATGGTGCGCTACGCGTTGCCGCATATGCACCGCGGCAAATTAAAAGTGGGGGACGACGCGCCGGACGCGCGCCTCGTCGCGCTGAATGGCAGCGACCGCTTTCACATTCGTGAACGTACCGGCGCCAAACCGTTGGTGCTCGTCTTCGGCAGCTTTACCTGACCGCCGTTTCGCCGCCAGGTTGGCGACGTCGCCCAGATTTATGAAGATTACAAAACGCATGCCGATTTCCTGACCATTTATGTGCGCGAAGCGCATCCCACCGACGAGTGGCAGATGAAGTCCAACGTAAAAGACGACGTGTGCTATGCCCAGCCAAAAAATCTCGAGCAACGCCTGGACATCGCCAACGATTTCATCAAGCGCTTTAAATACCCCGTGCCCTTTGGCGTAGACGACATGAGTAACGCCGCGGAAGGCGCGTACTCCGCCTGGCCCGAACGCCTCTACGTAATTGATGAAAGCGGCCACATCGCGTACCGCGGCGGAATGGGTCCATTTCATTACGATCCGAAAGAAGTGCGCGGCTGGCTGGCGGCCCGCTACGGCGAAGTAAA
>JALYLI010000117.1 GCA_030774335.1 Acidobacteriota bacterium
AACAGAGCCGTTCGACGTTCATCAATATCTCTCGGATGCTGGGGTATCGCGGCGCATTGCTAGTTTCAAAAAAGGGCAAGTCATATTTTCGCAGGATGATTCCTGCGATGACGTTCTATACATTCAATCTGGGAATGCCAAACTCACCATCGTAAATCCACAGGGCAAGGAAGCGGTCCTGGCAATTGTGGGACCGGGGGATTTTCTGGGTGAAGGCTGCATTATCGGAAACCCGGTACGCTTGGCCACGGCGACGGCAATCGCGCCGCTGAGCGCGATGCGCATTGAAAAGAAAGAGATGATGCGCGTGCTTCACGACGAGCAGGAGTTTGCCGGAAAGTTCATCAGTTACATGCTGGAGCGCAACATCAAGATTGAAGCCGATTTGGTGGATCAATTGTTCAATTCAAGCGAGAAGCGATTGGCCCGCGCTCTTCTGATACTTGCCCGTTATGGAAAAGAAGGCGAACCTGAAACGATAGTAGCCAAAATATCGCAGGAGACTTTGGCCGAGCTGGTAGGGACAACGCGGAGCCGCGTGAATTTCTTCATGAACAAATTCAGGAAGCTGGGTTTTATTGACTACAACGGCGGCGGGATGCAAGTGCACAGTTCATTGCTAAACGTTGTGCTGCATGATTAGCGACCCCAAACAGATTTTAACCCTCGCGTAGCCAGGTCTAAGCCGCCATTCCTTGTTTGCGGACGTGCGGACAACGTTGCGGGTCTACGCTCACGCGATTCCTCAGAGTCAGCGAGACGCTATGGAGTTGCTGGGTTCAATTGGAACATGTTCCAGTTATGGAACAAAAGTAGTCGCCTTGGCGGAGGCGTGTGGGAGTCGAACCCACCATTCGATCCGCGAAGGGCCGAATCGGCGGCTTTGAAGGCCGCGACAGTCACCGGACCATTTTCGCCTCCATGGAGGATTATAGACTACGCGGCGGGGCGACATTTCGGAGCAACGCGCAGCAAAGCGTAGGTTGCTGTGCGACCGCAAATTACGGAAACAAATCCCGCAGGGATCCATGCGCTTGTTTCGCGGATTAGGCGGTGGCGTGTTTTTTCTTGCGCGCGGACATGACCACAAACAGAATCACTCCGGCAATCACCACGGCGGCGACCGCCGCAAATATGTACGGGTGGCCGGGGTGGGTGACGAATCCGATGATGCCCCTGCCGTAGCGCACCCCGAGTAAAGCCAGCGCCGTGTAGCGAACAGCGCGGCCCAAGGTCAGCGCCGCGAGAAATTTTTTAGAGGAATACTGCGTAGCTCCGGCGGCGATCACGAAAGGCACCATGGGCACCGGCGGCGGCAACAGCGCCGCGATGGCGATGGACCAGAATCCCCAGGTGGAGAAAATTTTTATGATTTTCTCCGCTCGCGCCGCGGAAACTCTGCGTTGCAAGGTTTCCTTGCCGCCTTTGCGCGCCAGGCGAAAGGTGACGAAGGCGCCGAGCACCGAGCCGATGGTGGCCATGAGCGCGTAGTAAAACCACAAACGCGCGTCGCGGGCCGCCAGCACAATGGTAAGGACATCCATGCTGCCAGGAAGGGGCACCACGGAATTATCCAGGAGGCCCAGCGGAATCAACCCCAAGCCGCCGAGCTGATAAATCCAGTGCCGCACGTTGTGAGCCACCGTGGGCGCGGCCACGGCCAAGAGCATCCGGTTATTCATGCCCGAAAGTCACGACCCATTCTGCCACGCGATGGATCGCGCTCAAATACGTTTTGCGCCGTTCGAAAAGGAAGAATGACAGGCAGTTCGGCCTGGCCCTGGCGATGAATTCGCCAAATTCTAGGCTCGGGCCTGACCGACGGCCTCCGTTTGCTGGCTGCGAAGGAGCGCGGCCACCAATTCATACAGCCCGGGGTTGGTGCACACTTCGTAGTACGGGTGGGGCGAAAGCACTCCGATTTTTCCGTCGGCCAGCAAGTGGCGCGCGTAGCCCTTGCGCAACACCAGCAGCTCCACGGATTCGCCCATGGGGACTTCGCCAAAAAACAAGGTCACGGTTTCCTTGCCCCAGGGCATGGCAAGCCTGGTGTCGATGGAGTCTAGCGATATTTCCTCGCCCAACTTTTGAAAGCCCTCTTCGTTCAGCTCGATGCCATTCATGTTGTAGCGCATCAAAAACTCGTCCAACTCTTCGGGGGAGGCGCCTTCGAGAGCGGTGAGGAACTGAAACAGCGAAAAGTCCGAGACCTGATTGGTGAGCAGCCGTTTCGCCAGCTTTGCGCAACCCGACAAGCGGTCCGAGAGATTCAAGGCTTTCGAAATCATGATGCGCGAATCTCCGTCGGTCCAGTAGGTTGGCGCCGAGCCCTGGTAGGCCACGCCCACGCCAAGCTCGATGACCGGTAAATCATTGGCCGCGGCGCGATCGTTGTAGGTGCTGCAAACCGAGAGAATCTGGCGCGACAATATGCACGCCTTGGCGACGGCGCGCGCAAAGGTCTGCGTCGCTTCAGTCTCAAAGATCGCCAGCACAATGGCGTCACCTTCGATGAAAACCTTTTTCGCAGCGTAGCGGTCCAGCAGTTTTTTTACCGGCTCGTGCAGGTTCAGGCTGAAGTGCGAGGCCGGGCTTAATCCGCGCGCCAGCAAGTCCTGGGTCATTCTTGTTGAGCCGCGGACGTCCGCCTTGATAATCACGTGGGAAACGACGTGGTCCTGCTTGGGTTTGGCCTCGTCCTGCATGACGCATTCATACAGCCGGTGGTTAAGGCGCGACAATTCCCTGACCTGTTCCGTAGTGACCAGGTGAATACGCTCCATGCAGGTGGTCAGATGCTCGGCGTCGCGCAAATCACGGCGCAGGTGCAGGAAATCCCCCGCGAATTTCAGCACCAGGCCTTGAATATCTTCCCGTGAATGACGATGAATTCTTTTAGACAGATCTTCGATGGGCTTCAGCGACAACTTCCTGGCGGGCACGTGTTTCAACACTTGGGCGACGCGCTTCATCTCCTCTTTGGAGACCAGGGCCTTGCGCAATTGCTGCAAGTGGACCGGCGGGCTGTACTCTGCGGCGATGGACCGGATTTCGTAACTGGCCAGCACGTGATGCAGAAGCTCCTGCGATTCCAGGCGCGAAAGTAATTGCGACAATAATCGCGTGCGCGTGGAAGCTTGCGGTTCAGGCGCGCCGGTTGCGTCGAAGAGCATTTTGGCGCTATCGCTGGCGTTCAAATAATCGCCCAGCGTAGCCTCGAACTTTTTATCCCAGAAATCGAGTTTCTGTTTCGCGGCATCGATCCTGGGGCCGAATTGCTGCAGCTTGCCTTCCTGGTGTTTCAACCGCGATTCGATATCCGAGAGCGAAGCTTTTAGATTCGCGGGGTCGGCGGAGCTGAGAAATCTGGTGATGAAGCCATCGCCGCGCTCCAGTTTTTTGCGCAATACTTCGGCCTGCAACTCCAGATTGGAGATGTCTTCGCGCGTGGCTTGCCCTTGCTCCAGCAGCTGCTCGTGTTCTTTGCGGGCTTCCACGTGCGCGGGGTCCTGTTCAATGGCCAGGCCGGCGTGGCGCAGAATTTCCTGAAAAAGAATGTCCATGCTCTCGAAGCGATCAGCGTCTCGCGCGTAATTGCCGAGCAGAACGTAATGATCGAGAAAATAAACGTCGTCCTTGCCGCCATCCAGAAAAATGAGGCGATTTTTCAGCAAGTCATACAATGGCGCGAAGTCGTCGCCAAAGAGCGCGCGCCGCGCTTTGGCGATGACGTTTTCTTCCGCGTCCACGACCATCTGCGCCACTTGCTGCCCTACCACGCGGATCACCGAGCGCCGCACCGACTGCAATTCCGACAACCGCGCTTTCAGGACGTGAGCGGCCTGGCTGCGTTCGAAATGTTCGCCGCGCTGGCGAATCCATTCCTTGCCTTCCAAAATCAAGTTGGAAAACTGGTTGCCGGTTTCCGCGATCAGGAATTTCAGCAGTGCGAGACGGAACAGCAGGTCCATCTCAATATTTTTGTGGTATTTCGCTTGCGTCAGGGAGCTTTGGAGCAGATCGATGAGCAATTTCCGAAACGCCGCGCTGTCCGGCACGCGCGTGGTGCGCAGCTCGATCCCGGGAAAATAAGTGGCCTTGGTATTCTGGCGGATCACATCGAACAAATAATCGCGCGCGGCCTGCACGAACCGGGGGCTCAGAAAAACATCGTGGTGGATGTTATCCACGCCAATGGATAACGAACCCATGGGAATGGTGACGTTGTAGCTCTTGAGTTCGAAGCGCGCCGCTTCCGTCGCACTGGGCGTTACGGATACGTTGGCCACATGCACTCCACCAGTAGGGACTGCTTCCAGTTTAGCGCGGGGGCGAAAAGCGGCAAGAAAAGGGCGCTAAAACGTTGCTTGAGAGTTAGCTGTCACCTGGTTACCAGCGCTGGAAATGATAGTCAGGCGCCGCCGGTCGCCGTCCATGTGCTCAAGGCGCACCCGTATCTGCGGCCATGGCGAGCGCAGTGGGAAGCGTTCCGCCCATTCCAGTATGACTACGGCCGGCTTGTCAAACACGTCTTCCATACCCAGTGTTTCGAAATCCTTGAAATCTGTGATGCGGTAGAGATCGGCGTGATAGACCTTGCTGGCCGCCTGTTTGCCGCCACCATACACGTGCACCAGCGTAAACGTGGGGCTAGTGACATCGTCTTCGCCGGCGGCCCCCAGGCCGGCCACGATTCCTTTGGTGAGCGTGGTTTTACCGCTGCCAAGCTCGCCGGAAAGCAGCAGGAGCACGGGTGGTTTCAAGCGCGCGGCGAACTGGCGGCCCCATTTGGTGGTCTCTTCCGCGGAACTGGTAATGACTTCCTCAATCAATCTTTTGCAGCTCCTGTAAAAGGCTGGCACGCGCGTCCGGAATCATCGCAATTACGTCGTCCGCGAGCAGTCCCGAGGGGTCCATGTTGGCAACGGCGATGTCCGCCGCCAGTCCATGCAGATATACGCCCAGCGCAAAAATTCTCGCCGAGTCATCGGTTTTGAATTGGGCAATAAGCGCGGCCAGCAGTCCGGTGAGCACGTCGCCGGTGCCACCTTTGGCCAGGCCGGCGTTGCCGGTGATATTTACGAAGATATTTCCGTGGGGCGACGCAATGATGGTGTGGAAGCCCTTCAAGATGACGTGCGCATTCCACCGTTTGGCGGCGTCGCGAGCCGCTTTCAATCTGTCGGCCTGGACCTCTGGCGTGGAAATACCCAACAGCCTGGCCATTTCACCGGGATGCGGGGTGACGGCCAGAAACTTGGTTTTTCTTTTTCGCAATTCGTGAGCACGGCCTTCGAAGGCGTTCAACGCATCGGCATCGAGAATCACGGGCAGTTCTGTAGCGCGGATTATCTGGCGGATGCAATTTTGTGTTTTGGCATCGGTCCCAAGGCCTGGGCCGAGGGCTAAAACATTTTTGCCTTGCTCAATTTTCTTCCAGCGCCGGCCTTGCGCGTTTTGCGATGCAATTGTTCCGGCGCGCGTGGACTGCAGCGGCATGGTCATGTATTCCGCCTGCGCCGCGGCCACGACCGGCAAAACTACCGACGGCGTCGCAACCGTTACGAGTCCTGCTCCGGCGCGCAGAGCCATGCGGCCGGCCAGAATCGCCGCGCCACTTTTTCCGAGCGCGCCTGCGACAAGCAGTACGTGGCCAAAAGTCCCCTTGTTGGAATCAGCCGCTCGCACCAGCGGCAGCGCGGCAAACTCTTGCGCATCCGCCCATCGGACCTGGCCGGCTCCCAGTTCGTCAATGAGTTCACGCGGCGAACCTATCTGCCGAACTTCGAGAGCGCCGCCGGCGGCAGCGTCGCGGCTGACCAGCTGCCCAATTTTCGGCGCGGTGAACGTGACTGTTTTGTGCGCGTGCAGCACTGGTCCCTCCGCTGCTTCGCCGTCCGACGGCAATCCTGAGGGCATGTCCACGGAAATAATCAGGCTGGGGCGCGCCATCGTCGCGTGGTGTGAATCTCCGTTCACATCGGAGATAACTTTAGCGAGCAGGCCGGTCACTGGGCCGCGTAGTCCGGTGCCCAGGAGCGCATCAACGATCACATCGGAATGCGCAACCGGTGAGCGGTACTTGCCCCAACTTGTCTCGTCTTTCACTACGTGCACAGTTCCGCCCGCGCCACCCCAGCGATGGAGGTTCTCGCCGGCATCGCCGGTAAACTTGGCCGGGTCGCTGAAAACATAAAGTTGCGCTTCGATTCCCGACACCTTCAAGTGCCGCGCTACGACAAATCCATCGCCGCCGTTGTTTCCTTTGCCGCATAAAATCGAAACCCGCACAGCGCTCCGCGATTCATGGCCGTGCTGGCGATCAATTGCCTGCAAAATCGCTTCACTTACGCTCTGCCCGGCGGCTTCCATCAGTCTCGAACCGGAAATACCGAAACGCGCCGTGGTCAAGCGGTCGACCTCGCGCATTTCCGCTGCGGTGAGTGCCTTCATTTTGGATCGCGATCGGAGTTAGAGCATCCATCCGCCGCTGACATTCATCACCTGCCCGGTGACGTATTCAGCTTCTTCGGAGGCAAAAAAAGACACCGTGGCCGCCACGTCCTCAACGGTAGGCGGGCGCCCGATGGGAAAACGCGCGTCGCGCATGCTACGCGCTTCGCTCAATGTCAGTTCGTTCTCGTCAATACTCGAGGGGTTCACCACGTTAACGGTGATACCGTTCTTCGCTTCTTCAAGGGCCAGCGAACGCGACAACGCCACCACCGCGGCTTTGGCCGCCGCGTACGCGGAAATTTTTGCTTGTCCAAACGCGCGCTCCGCGCCGACCGCGCCCAGATTGATGATGCGGCCCCAGCGGCCTTTGCGCATGTGCGGCAAAACTGCGCGGCACACATAGAGGGCGGTTAACAAATTGGAGGAAAAGATTCCCTGCCAGTCCTCCAGCGAAGATTCCGACACCGTGCCCCAGCGAAAATCTCCCACATTGTTTACGACAATGTCCAGGCGGCCGAAACGGTCCGCAACGGTTTTCACTAGTTGTTCCGCGCGCGCGGGATCGGAAATATCGGTCTCGACCGCGACGCATTCCACGCCGACGATCTGCAACTGACGCAGGGTCTGCTGAGCCGCAGGTTTGTTGGAGCGGTAGGCGATGGCCACGCGCGCGCCATTCTGCGCCAGTCCCACGGCGATTCCGCGCCCGATGCCGCGACTGCCTCCGGTCACCAGCGCCACTCGATTGCGAAGCGACATTCTTCTCCCGGCGAAAATTATTTGGAAAGCTAGCCAGTATAGCCCAGCACCGCAGCGCGTTCTACCGCAGGCGCGCCACGATCACGGTCATGTCGTCGGCTTGCTCGGCGCTGCCCGCCCACTCTTCCGCGGCGGTCATCAGCGAGAGCGCCACGCTGCTGGGCGACGATCCCTGCACGCGCGACGCCGCATCCTCGAGACGGCGTATGCCAAATTCCTCGCCGTATACGTTTTCCGGCTCCACCAATCCGTCGCTGTAGCCCACCAGCAGAGCATCGGTGGGCACCGTCACGGAATTTTCTTCATATTCGCATTCCTCAAACACGCCCAGCACCATGCCGCCCTTGTCGAGATGCACGGCTTTATTATTACTCATCAAGAACGAGGGCAAGTGCCCCGCGTTGGTGTAGCGCATGGTACGCGTGGCGCTGTCATACACGGCGATAAAAAATGTCGCGAAGCGATCATCTGCCGTATTGCGCACCAGGTGTTTGTTCAAGCGTGAAACCAGTTCACCAGTTCCCAGATGTTCGCTGCCATCCATCAGCAACTGGCTGCGCAGCGCGGCCTGCAAACTGGCCATCAATAAAGCCGCGGAAATTCCCTTTCCTGAAATGTCCGCGATGGCCACGGCGATATGCGTTGGGCTCATCTGAATAAAATCGTAGTAATCGCCGCTGACAGAGCGTGCTGCTTTGCAGATGGCTTCGACCTCCACGCCGGGAACAGACGGCAAGCGCTTGGGAAATAGCTGATTCTGCACTTCACGCGCGATAGAGATCTCATTTTCCAGGCGCTGGCGCTGTTTTTGTTCTTCGATCAGTCCGCTGATGGAGCCGGTCATCAAGTTAAAAGATTCTCCCAGCACGCCCAGCTGGTCGCGGCGTTCGGTGCGGACACGATGCGTCAAATCGCCCGACTGCACATACTGCGTAGCCTGGTATAAATCCGCGATGGCCTTGGTGATTTGGCGCGTCATATTGATGCCAATGACCAGCGCGGCAATCTCGATCAGCATAAATACGACGCCCACCATGATGAGCAGCAGCAGATAGGAGTCGCGCAACTCACCGAGCGAATTAAATATTTTGGCGTTCAAGCGCGACGGCCGCGCATTGGTGACCGCCAGGACCGGGCGATTGTGCTCCACGTTGCCATCGCGCGAAACATAAACCGAACTGAGCCGGGAAACGACGCTGACCGCCGGATCAAGCCAGAAGCCCTCCGGTTGAAGGCCTCGTGATCGCGCAACGATGCGGCCTCCGGCAGAGTAGCGCTCACCAGCTGACTCGTAAATGACCGACTGTTGTGGGCCGCCCGTAAATTTCTGCATCAGGCTCAACTGAATCGCGCCAACGTCCGGTGCGATGGCGGATAGCAGTTCGGGCGTAACGGGCACCTGCAATTTGACGACGCGGTCCGGGCTAGTGTTCGGGATGGCGCGGATACTTATAAGCGAGAGTTTGTCTTCCTCCTGGAGCAATCCGGCGTAGGCATTCGCGCCTCGCGCCACTTTTCGCAGGAACGTGGTGTCGTCGGAAAAAGTGATGAGCAGTCCTGGCAGATCGTGATCGTGTACGGCGTGCGACTGCGCCGCGAGTATGCCTTCGGTTTCTCGTTCGCTGGCTCCGCGCAGGGGCGTCAGGTGCGCTGCAGCTATGTGCTCGGCGATGTCACGCAGAGTGTCGACGCGCGCGCGGATATCTTCGTAGAGCAGGTATGCCCCCAGTTGCGAATACAGGATCCGCCCGGCGACCACGCCCAAAGTCAGGATTAAAAGTATGGGCACCAGCGCGATGAACAGGTACGCCACGATCAGGCGATTGCGCAAACTCCACAACAATCGCGAGCGCCACCAACTAATGAGCCGGAACAGCAGATAAAACACGGACAATATCGCAAGGAATTTTAGAAAACTAAACAGTCCGCCGTGGAATCCGGCCACCAGCGCCGCGGTACCCAGCAGAAAAATAACCAGCGCAACCATGTCAAAGCCCGAAAGCCGGCGCCAGAAATTCTTAAGATTGGAAGAGGTGGCAGTCATCAGTCAATCGCAGAACCAATACTGTACCTGAAGTTCACACGCGAAGAGAACGCAAGCAGCGCGATTCGACAAATACGGAAATGCGAATGCTGACACACCTGGAGCTACGGGGCGGTTTTGGCGCGGACCTCGAAGCCTACGAACTATTCCGTCAATTTCGGATTGCTGATGCGGCTGTGGTGGCGGCTGTAGGCAAAGTAAATCACCAGGCCGATGACCAGCCACACGATCAGGCGCGCCCAGTTTACCCAGCCCAGTTTGTACATCATGTAGCCGTTGAAAATAATGCCGAGGATAGGCACCGCCGGTACCCACGGCGTGCGGAACGGTCGCGGTTGTGAAGGGTTGGTGTTGCGCAAGACCATCACCGCGATACATACGATGACGAACGCCAGCAGGGTTCCAATATTCACCATCTTGCCGATGTCATCGATGGGCGTCACGCTGCCTACAATGGCGGCCAGCAAGCCGACCAGCATGGTGTTCTTATAGGGGGTGCGGAATTTCGGGTGGATGGCGGCGAAAAACTTCTTTGGCAGCAGGCCATCGTTGGCCATGGCATACAGTACACGCGTCTGCCCCAACAACATGACCAGCATGACGCTGGTCAAACCCGCCAGCGCGCCCAACGTGATGATGTGCGATGCGGTGGAAAGTCCGCGGTCCATGAAGGCCCGTGCAATCGGCGCCTCAATATTGATGTCCTGCCAGTGCACCATGCCCGTCAAAACACCGGCCACCGCGATGTACAGCACGGTACAGACCAGCAGCGAAGTGATGATCCCGATGGGCAGGTCCCTTTGCGGATTTTTTGCTTCCTGCGCGGTGGTGGAGACGGCATCGAAACCGATGTAGGCGAAAAATATGTAGGCGGCGCCCGCGCCGATGCCACTGAAACCCATGGGCGCGAAAGAATGCCAATCGCTGCCCCAGTTCGCAAAGGAAACGTATTTGAAGCCGAGGCCGATCACAAAGATTACCACCGCTACTTTAATCACGACGATGGTGGCGTTGAATCGCGCGCTTTCCTTGATTCCGACCACCAGGATGGCGGTAATCAACAAGGCGATGATAAACGCGGGAAGGTTGAAGCCAATCTCCATGCCAAAAATCGATGGTGCGTTTACCAAGTCATGCGCGCGCTGTACCAGGTCTGGCGATTGCGCGGCCATGATGGCGCTCACTTTATCGAGGAAGGCCTGCGTGCCGGGAACCAAAGCCGAATCGGAAGCCTGCGCAATCTGCCGCGCGACCATTTTTTCCGCGGTGTGCAAGGCCGTCCAGTGGTCGTAAGCCAGCCACAGCGGCATTCGGATGTGGAAAATATTCAGCAGCTCGATGAAGTGATTCGACCAGCCGGAAGAAACGGTGCTGGCGCCCATGGCGTATTCGAGGGTCAGGTCCCAGCCGATGATCCATGCGAATAGTTCACCGAGGGTCGCGTACGCGTAAGTGTAGGCGCTGCCAGCCAGCGGAATCATGGCGGCGAACTCCGCGTAGCACAGACCAGCGAACGCGCAGCCCAATCCGGAGAGCACGAAGGAAAGCATCAAGCCCGGACCGGCGTAGTGCGCGCCCAGCCCGGAAAGCACGAAGATACCTGCGCCGATAATCGCGCCGACGCCCAGGGCCGTCAGTTGGAAAGGACCCAGCGTTCTTTTCAGGCTGTGCGCGCCGGCCTCGCTCGATTCCGCCAGCAGCATGCTCATCGGCTTTTTTGTGAACAAGGGGTTGCCCATGCAGCTTCTCCCGGGGAGGTTATCCCCGCTCGTCAGGTCAATCTGGATCGGGACTGTGACATTGTAGGGCGCTCACCGCTTTTGCCCTACGACAAAAATCATTTCATGCGCTTTGCCGAAAGTCATTCCGCGGTGCGGCTTGGACGGGCTTTTCGTGACCACACCAAGTACACCGGCACACCCAGCAACACGATCAACAATCCCGGCCAGGTGGTTTGCGTTTGATACAGCAACAACACCAGCATGATGGCGGACGCCGCAACAATATAAAGCAGCGGCACGATCGGGTAGCCGAACGCTTTGTACGGCCGCTCGGCGTGAGGGCGCTTGGCGCGCAGCACGAAAATTCCCGCGATGGTGAGTACATAGAAAAGCAAAACGGAAAAGACCACGTAGTTCAGCAGGTCGCTGTATAAGTTGCCGTAGGTCACCGCTCCGGCGGAGTCCACGCGCCGAGTGCGCAACAGGATCAGCACGATGATCCACACACATTGGTACGCTAATGCGACAGATGGCACCCGCTGTTTATTCAGCGTACCGGTGGCGCGAAAGAACAAGCCGTCCCTGGCCATGGCGTAGGCAACGCGCGCGCCCGCGAGGATCAGGCCGTTGTTACAGCCAAACGTAGAAATGATGATGGCCACGGCCATGATGGACGCGCCGATGGGACCGAATACGGCATTGAGGGCGGCGGAGGCCACGCGGTCGTCGGGGGCGTGTTGGATCTGATCCAGCGGAAGGGCGCACAAATACGCGACGTTGGCGAGCACGTACAGCGTGATGACGATCATGGTGCCGAAGGCCATGGAGAGGGCCACGTCGCGCTTGGGATTTTTTACTTCGGCGGCGGTGAAGCCGATGTTGTTCCAGGCGTCGGCGGAAAAGAGCGAACCGACCTGTGCGACACCGAAAGCCACGAGTAATCCGAACGCGCCACTGGCGGCGGTGATGGTGGGTATCCAGCCGCGCAGAAAATCCGCACCTGGCTCGATCTGCACCGCGCCGCGAATGGCCCAGAAGTGCGAGAAATTATCGCTAATGGCGGCGGCGTTGCGGCCCACAAACACGCAAATAAAAATCAGCCCAAGCAGCGAAAGCGTTTTGGCGCTGGTGAAAATGTTCTGGATCAATTTTCCAAGTTGCACGCCAAGAGTGTTCAAAAACGTGAGGAAAATAATCATCAGCACGGCTACCAGCTGCTGAACGGACAGGCTTACGGCGTATTTGGAAGAAAACGCGATGGGATGAACGATCCACGCTTGTGCGGAAATCGCTGGGGCGAGCACTCCCAGATAGCGCGCAAATCCGATAGCTACCGCGGCAATCGTACCAGTCTGGATCACCAGGAAAAGTGTCCACCCGTACAGAAAACCCCACAGCGGCGAATACGCTTCACGCAAGTAAATGTATTGCCCGCCGGCGTGCGGGAAAAGCGCAGCGAGCTCGCCAAACGAAAGTGCCGCGGAAATCGTCAACAGTCCGGTAATGATCCAGGTAAGAAGCAGACCACCTGGGGACCCGGTCTGCTTGGAGATATCGGAAGCCACGATAAAAATGCCGGAGCCGATCATGGACCCGACCACAATCATGGTGCCGTCGAACAACCCGATAGCGCGCACGAAGCCGCGCTCGCTCTTAGCGACGTTGGAGGAGGTATTTGGAGGGGTGTCAGCCATATTTATGCGCGCCGCGCGGCATTCAAGGAATTTCCCTTGTCCAGCAAATCGATATATTGCCGCGCGCGCTTGCCGGGATTTTCCGCGCGCAAGATATCGCTGATTACTGCCACCGAATCGGCGCCGGCATTAATCACCTCCGCGGCGCGTTCGAGGCTGATTCCACCAATGGCTACTATGGGCTTACCGGACAGCGCGCGCGCCTGCCGCACAAAATCCACGCCCACAACCGGGTCAGGATTTTCTTTGGAGCCGGTTGCAAATATCGGCCCGACCGCTACGTAATCCGCGGAGCCAGCGGCTGCCAATTGGAATTGTTCGGCATTGTGCGTGGACACGCCGACCCACTTCCCTTCACCAACAACGTCGCGTGCCTGCCCAATTCCCAGATCATCCTGCCCGACGTGCACGCCATCAGCACCGGCAAGTGCGGCAACATCCGCACGGTCGTTCACAACAAAGCGCACCCCAGCAGGAATTAAAAATTCAGCAAGTTCACGGGAAGTTTCGAATAGCTGGCGGGCAGAGGCCTTTTTGTTGCGGTACTGGATCAAACGCACTCCGGCATCAACAAGGCTTCTGGCGCAGTCTTTTTCAGGAATGGAGATCAATGCAGCGTCTAATATCACATAAAGTCGCGGCAGAACAAGGCGCATCGAGACCGGGTTGATGGTCACTTTGAAACTTTCACCTGTTTTGCGGTTATTGCCAATAGGAGCTTTTTCGCCTTAAGCTAAATTGTTGCCCATTGACAAACTTCCCGGCAAACCCCGCCTTAGTAACGACGCCCTCGTAAACAGTTACGGAGTCCGGCAGAGCCTTTCCACTTTGGTCCGTGCGGGACTCACGAATCGTGAATTTCAGCCGTGACCTGGACACTTCGGCCGGTACAACGACAGGAATGGTCGGCACGCCCTCGGCTATTTCCACGGTGGCGAAATAATCGCCACCTACGGATATAACCCAGACCTCCATCCCGACAAGGTCCCCGGCCTCTGGCACATAATGCATATCGCTGAAAAAACCAGTGACATGAGGCCGCTGTTGGGCAACTAACACAAGGCCAAACAGGGAAATTAGAGCCCCCGCTACAAGGATTCGACGTGACTTAAGGGCTGATAATCGCAAATAAATTTTGGAGCCTCGCATCTGGAACCTCCGGTCTATGCGAACGATCGTGGATTAAAATTCCATCAGCATTATTTTCCGGTGGTGCCCAGCAAACGCTCAATAAAATGGGTGTCGAAGCGACCCGCCGCGAAATCCGGGTCGGCAAGAATTCTGCGGTGCAACGGGATCGAAGTTCGTATGCCTTCGATCACGAACATCTCCAGCGCGCGCTTCATGCGGCCAATGGCTTCGGCGCGGTCACGGCCCTTCACAATCAATTTCGCGATCATGGAGTCGTAGTACGGCGGGATGACCGCGTCCGCATGCGCCGCGGAATCCACACGCACTCCAGTGCCTCCCGGCGCCTGGAACGTGGTGATGCGTCCGGCGGACGGCACAAATGTTTCCGGATCTTCGGCGTTGATGCGGCATTCGATGGCGTGGCCGGAAAAGTGGATTTCACCGGTGGCGTCCTGCAGCCGCTCCCCGGCGGCAATACGAATCTGCGCTTTGATGAGGTCCACGCCGGTGACCAGTTCCGTCACCGGATGCTCCACCTGGATGCGGGTGTTCATCTCAATAAAATAAATCGCGCCATCTTCATCCATCAAAAATTCCACGGTGCCGGCATTGGTGTAGCCAATCTTCCCCAGGGCCTTGACGACCTTGGCGCCCAAATCCTTGCGCTGCTTGGCGTCAATCGCGGGGGAAGGCGATTCTTCCACGAGTTTCTGGTGCCGGCGCTGAATGCTGCACTCGCGTTCGCCCAAGTGAATGATCTGGCCGTGCTGATCGCCGAGCACCTGATATTCGATGTGGCGAGGATGCTCGATAAATTTTTCCGCGTACATATCCGGATTGCCGAAGGCCTGCTGGGCTTCGCTGCTGGCCGCCTGGAACGAGGAGAGCAACTCTTCCTGGCGCCGCACGATGCGCATGCCGCGCCCACCGCCGCCAGCGGAGGCCTTCAGAATCAGCGGGTAGCCGATTTTGACGGCGGCTTCGGCGAGCATTTCTTCGCCCTGGATAATGCCGTCGCTGCCCGGAACGGTTACCAGTCCGGCGGCGCGAATTTCGCGGCGCGCCCGGTCTTTTTCACCCATCATCTCGATAATTTCAGGAGTCGGACCGATAAAGGTAATCTCCGAAGCCTCACAAACTTTGGCAAAGTTGGCGTTCTCGGAGAGAAAACCGTAGCCGGGATGTATGGCGTCCACGTTGGTAATTTCCGCGGCGCTGATGACTTGAGGAATATTCAGGTAGCTTTCGGCACTACGCGCCGGGCCGATGCACACGGCTTCATCTGCAAAGCGCACGTGCAGCGAATTGCGGTCCGCTTCGCTGTACACCGCGACGGTGGCGATGCCTAATTCCTTGCAGGCGCAGATGACCCGCAGGGCGATTTCCCCGCGATTCGCTACTAGGATTTTCTGGAACATGGCCGTGAGGTACTCAGCTACTTCTTCCTGCTGGGACGGATGCCGAAGAGAGGCTGGCCGTATTCGACGGGCTGGCCGTTTTCCAGGTATACGCGGACGATTTCGCCGCTGGCGTCGGATTCAATTTCATTCATGAGCTTCATGGCTTCCACGATGCAGAGGGTCTGGCCGCTCTCTACTTGCGATCCAACTTTTACAAAAGCTTCCGCGCCGGGACTGGGCGCGCCATAAAACGTTCCCACGATGGGGGATTTGACGAGGTGCAAATCTTCCTTGGAAGAGCGCGCCTCGTTTCCGGCGCCGGCACTTTGTGCGCCGGGTCCGGAACCTGCACCCCCCCCGGTTTCGCCAGTCCCGCCCGGCACAATAATCTCCGGCGCATAGCCACCGCGCGAAGGCTGAAAAATCACTCCGGCGGATGGCTTGCGCAAGCGAATGCGCAAATCGCCGCGCGAGTATTCGAACTCCTCGAGATTGTGCTCGGTCATGAACTGCAATAACTGCTCGATTTGCTGGATTTCAGGTGCGGCAAAACTACCGGCGGCTGGTTTCGAAGTCTTTTTACGCTTCATGCCTGTTTTCAAATCTCTATGAGATCCCGCGTGAAGC
This sequence comes from Acidobacteriota bacterium, assembly GCA_030774335.1. Classification (GTDB taxonomy): domain Bacteria; phylum Acidobacteriota; class Terriglobia; order Acidiferrales; family UBA7541; genus Acidiferrum. Next base: position 15,833 of record JALYLI010000117.1, read on the forward strand.
GGGTCAGCACTTCAATGCGGTCGGCGTGCACGGCCACATCGTCTTCGATGCGAATACCGCCAACGCCTTCCATGTAAATACCCGGCTCGATGGTAACCACGTTCCCCGGTTCGAGGCGTTTTTTCTGGCCGCGCGCGATGCGCGGGTCTTCGTGTACTTCTATTCCCAAGCCGTGGCCGGTGCTGTGCACAAAATATCGGCCCAGCCCGTGGCCTTCGAGAACCTGGCGGGCCGCTGCGTCCACATCCCCGCACGTCGCGCCGTTGTTTACCGCGGCGATGGCCGCGACTTGCGCGTCTTGCACCGCTTTATACCACTGGCGTGCGCGCGAAGGAATTTTGCCAAAGTAAAACGTGCGCGTAATGTCGCTGCAATAGTGCGCGAGTATAGCACCCAGGTCCAGCACCACAAACTCATTTTTCTTCAATCGCTTGGCGGTCGGGCGCGCGTGTGGAAGCGCCGCGCGTTCCCCAAAAGCCACGATGGTTTCGAAGGCCGCGCCACTGGCGCCGCGCTTGCGCATCTGGTATTCCACTTCCGCGGCGAGCTCAAATTCCCGTACCCCAGGTTTCAGCAGGGACACGGCGTGTTCCACCACCTGGCCCGCCAGGATGGCCGCCCTGCGCATTACCGCCAGTTCCTGCGCGTCTTTGCGCATGCGGAGACCTGCCACAAGCCCGGGTGCCGCAATCCAGCGGCAGCCCCTGCCTGCGGCCTTGCGCAATGCGGCCATCTGCGCTACCGACACTTGCGACGGCTCGAACCCCATGTTTTTTATCCTGCTGGCAGCCAGGAATTCGCCGGTAGCGGTGAAGACCGCACCCTTTTGCAGCGCGATGTTTACTCCGGCGGTCTCGTCCTTGGCCTGCCCCGTAAACCGCCCATCGGTTATTAGCGTGGTGGCCCGGGAAGATACGAGCAGCGCCCCGGAATCCCCGGTGAAGCCGGTGAGATAGAACCAGTCAGCCGGATGCGTAACCAGCAAGGCGTCCAGTTCCAGGACGGCGAATTTCGCGACCAGCGAACTGCGCCTGTGAATGAATGTTGGCTTCATAAAAAAGAATCGAGGAGACCGAAGTCTCCTCGATGTTCCCGCTTCGGAAGTTTATCCGCCGAGGGCGGTGATCTTATCCAGGTATGATGCGCGGCGTCAGGAAGAACAGCAGTTCCTGCGACTGGATGGAAATGTTGGTGCGCTTGAACAGGTTGCCTATCACGGGGATGCTGCCGACTATCGGTACCTGGGTGATGTCCACACGCTGGGAAGAGATGATAATGCCGCCGATTACTACCGTGCCGCCATCTGCAACCAAGACCTTGGTTTCCGCGGATTGAGTGTTCAACGCCGGGATGCCCTGAACTCGCGGGATACCGGTGTCAATCTGGGTGTTCTCGACGAGCACATCCATAAACACGGTGCCTTCCGCGGTAATCTGGGGAGTCACTTCCAGTTTCAGCACCGCGTCGATGAACTGCACGGAAATCGTATTGTTGATGGTGGTCTGAATAGGAATCTTGGTTCCCTGCTTCACGGTGGCCTTTTCGTTGTTCTGGGTGATGACTTTCGGCTTGGAAAGCAGCTTGCCGACGCCCTTGGCTTCCGCGGCGGTGATAAAGAAATCCACGGCGAAGTTCGGCGAGCGATGCGAGAAGCCGAAGCCGCTGGTGGGTACTCCCGCACCCAGCGAAGTGTTCAGGGGAATGCCGGACGTAATGCCGTTGCCGGTGGTGCTGCCGTTGGAAACCGTCACAGGAGAGGCGGGGATGCCAGACCCGGTGGTCACACCGCTGCCGCCTACCGCGGGGGCGCCACTGAAAAGAGAGCGACCACCGGTAGTGGTTCCGGCAAAACCAAGTTCGGTGCCGATATCCTGGGCGAAGGATCGCGAGGCCGAAACCACGCGAGCTTCAATTTCCACCTGCTGCGATTTACGATCGAGCTGGCGGATCAGGTTGTCAACCGTGGGGATTATCGACGGAATGTCGCGAATAATGAGCTGATTGGAGCGGTCGTCGGACAAAATATCTCCGCGCGAGCTCAGGAACTTTTTCAGAGTGTCCTTCATGGTGCCGGCTTTGCCGTAGCTCAAAACGCGAGTTACGGTGACCGGTGCCACGGCTTCGGCTTGCGCCTTTTCCAGGTCGCGTTGTGTTTCCGCTTCCTTCTTCAAGGTATCGCGGGTAGCGATGCGCAGCACGTTGCCGTTCAGCTGCTTGTCGAGGCCGTTGTTCTGCAGCACGATGTCCAGCGCCTGGTCCCAGGGAACTTCATCGAGAACGATGGTCAGAGTGCCCTTCACAGCGGGGTCAAGGACTACATTTAAGCCGCTGATTTCATGAATCAAGCGGAAGAAATCGCGCAGATCCACATCCTTCAAGTTCACGGAAATTGGTTCGCCGGTGTAACGGCCCGGAGGCGCGGCCACCGGAGAAACCTGAGAATTCTGGGCCAACGTACCGGCAGCGCTGTTAGCCTGTTGAATAGCTTGTTGAGCGGCCTGACCGGAGGTGACGGTCGGACGCGCCGGTTCACTCTTGCCGCCAAACGATGCCAATTGGAAGGAGGGCTGGGTCAGTTCGCCCGGCAACGCGAAGCGGGGAGAAGTTACGTGAGAGGTAGCCTGGGATTTCCGGGTGCGCGCGGAGATTCCGGGCGCAGCAGGCTGATCGTTGAACGTAACCACGATGGCCGTTCCGTCATGCGACATCTGGAAGCGCGCCGCCTCGGTGAGATCGATCACCACACGCACAACATCGTTCCGAAATTGTCCCAGCCGGACCCCGCGCACGGGGGCCAGACCACCCAACACCACCGTCTTCTGGGCGCCCAGCCGCGCACTGGAGAAATCCAAGACCAGTCGGTCCGGATTTTGCATGCGTGCCGCGCGGGCATCCAGCTTTCCTTCACCCTCAACTCGCACGCTGGCTCGCTGCACCGCGTTTTGCAGGATGGCCACGCTGGAGATCACCGCCGGCGTGGTGGTCGCGCCAGCGAGTTCCTGTGGCTGGGCTGGTAACAGCGTTGCGCACAAGCACAAGCTCGCGAGGATCAAGAAACCAGACCGTAAGGCCGGCCCATTCGTCTTCATTGCTCTTCTCCTGCATTCGAGTAAATTCTTTTATTCACTGTTCGTTCCACGGGCTTCCCGAAAGCGTCCTTGCCTGACTCATGGAACGAGATTCCGTCCATCGCAATCTTGTCTACGCGTCCGTCGTACAACTGGTCCCCTTCGCGCAGGAAATAGGTGCGCTGCTGGGGGTTGCTGACGACCGCGATCATGCCGTTGGGGGCATGCACAATTCCGTCGACCTTGAGCGTTCCGACTTGCAAGCCGCCCTTGCCCGGAGGAAGATTTTTTGCCGCATCGGCCTGCGCTTTCTGTCGTCCGACCAGCGATTCAAAGGGATCGCGCCGCCCGGTCTTGGGCGCCTGGGCCTCGGATGCTTCGGCGCCGCTTTTCTCCGAAACTGGTTTGGCACGTTTTTTGGATACCGGTTTGGCTGACGGCTTGGCCGCTGGACGTGCCGCCGCTGGACGTGCCGCCGCTGGATGTGCCGGCGCTGGCGTAACCGCCGGTGGCTGCCCCTGCGCGTGCGAGCAGGTTGCGGCCGCTGTGAGTAATATTCCGCTTACCAGTGTGATCACTGAACGCATAGTTCGCTCATTCCCGCTCAGGGCTTTCCAGCCACTGGTTGAGTCCGCGCCGCAGGTGCGGGGGCCGGGCTCACATCAGCTGGCTTGGTGAAAAAGGTGGTGGCTGTAAATACCGCGGACACCGTCGTCCCCGGGCGTAGCGGATATTTGGTACCCGAAGCTTTATCAGGATCTTCGAATTTCAAGTCGCCGATATTGATGATGCGCGACAAACGGCTCATGCGGCTGAAAAAATCCAGCAGATTGAAATACGGTCCATCGGCTTGCAGTTCGAACGGCATATCGTAGTGATATTCCTTGGGCACCACAGCCTGCGCCGTGAATCGGCGAATCGTCACGTTGGAGGCTGCCGCCGCGCCTTGCACCAGGCGGATGAACTCGTCCACTTCCTTTTCTTCCGGAACGATGGCCTTTAGCGTTTCCAATTGCTTGGAGAGCGCGTCCATCTGCTGCTTCAATTCTCCGTAACGCTGCTTGTACACCTGCAATTGCGTCACTTCGTCATTCAAAGCCTTTCGCTGGTCGACGGCCTTGTCCACGGCACTGCGTTCCTGGGCCACCGGCGAAAACGGCAGATATACGCCGATCAGTACGATCACCACGGCGATGGCCGCGGCCACCAGGGCCTGCGTGATTACCGACATATCTCGAAATGGATTGGCCATGGCTTACCCTTTCCTCGCGGGGGGTGCCGCTGGCACCGGCGTACTCGCGGGTTTCGCCTGTATTGCCTGCGGCGGTGTAATTTCAGCGGAAATTTGGAACAGGTACGTCTGGACCGCGATGTTCTTCTCGTCCTGCTTGGATTCCTTGATTTCAACTTTTTGGAAGTAACCCGAGCGCTTCAGCGCGGTTATGAAATTCGCTATGGCGTTGATCGAAGCGGAGGAACCTTCCAGTGTCAAATTGTTGCCCTTGCGGGTCACCGTGGTCAGCCACAGGTTTTCCGTGCGCGAAACGGTGTTGGCCACCATGTCCAACAATTCCTGGCCACCGGTGCGGTCCTTCTGCAACTGCTCAATCGTTGAAACGCGCTGCTGCAGAACCACTTTCTGCTTTTGGAACGCCTCCACCTGCACCTTGATCTGCTCCAGGTCGATTTTTTCGGCACTGAGACGGGCAATCTCTTTGTTCTCTTTGTTTAAGTCGGCTTGCCAAGTGAAGTACAGGAAAGAAAGGAATGCCAGCCCCAGCACCACGCCGGACACCATGAAAATCGCGGGCATCGCCGCGCCCGTATCCACGGGCCGTCGCCCAGTCTTCGGTCTGATTTGTCCGAGAAGGTTTATGCGAATCATGGCTAGTCGAAGCTCCTCAGCGCCAGACCCACAGCGATGGCCAGTCGCGGCGCCAACTCGCGAATCTGATCGTCACTGTGACGGCTGGGATTGATGATCACCTTCCGGAACGGGTTCAATTCTTCCACCGGCATGGCAAACTCTTCTCGCAACAGGTCCACCAGTCCGGGCACCCGCGCGGTGCCGCCGGCTACCACGATGCGCTGGATGTTTTCCCCGCTCGCGGTGGCCCGGAAGAAGTCGAAAGTCTTTTGAATTTCTAGCGTCAGAATGTCCGAGACGCTGCGCAGGATCTGCTGTTTCTGGTCGTCGGTAACGCTGGGCAGGGTGTCGCCGGTCTTCAGTTTCTCAGCGTCCTCAAAGCTCAAATCCAGTTCTTTCTGCAGCGCGTCAGTGTACTGGTTGCCGCCCACGCTGACATCACGGGTGAACAACGGGATGCCGCCGCGCACGATGTTGATATTCATCACGCTGGCGCCGATGTTCAGCAACGCCACGGTCTGCCCGGCGTCCGGCTCGTAATTCATTTCAAAGCAGTTCTGCAACCCGAAGGCGTCAATGTCCACGACCACGGGGGTCTTGCCGGCCTGCGCCAAGACGTTGGTGTGGTTCAGGATCTTGTCTTTCTTCACCGCTACCAGCAGCACGTCCATCTGCGCGTCCATGGATTCGAGCAGTTGGTAGCTAAGGTTCACATCGGCAATATCGAAGGGGATGTGCTGGCTGGCTTCGGACGGGATGCGGTCGTAAAGCTCGTCCTCGGTCATCAGCGGCAGTGGAACCCGCTTTACAATCACGGAATGTCCGGAAACGGAGGTGCCCACGTTCTTGGTTTTGATCTTCTGCGCGTCGAAAATCTTGGTAATGGCGTTGGCCACTTGGGGCGCATCCATGATCGCGCCGTCCACCACAGTGTCCTGCGCCAGCGGCTCCAAACCGAAGCTCACCAGTTCATAGCCCGCCTTAGTGGATTTCAGCTCCACAGCCTTGATGGAGCTGGAACCGATATCCAGCCCTACCAACTGTTTGCCCTTCCGCCCGCCTGGTAACCACATATCGCGGCCTCTTTCCTTCTCGGCTACTCGAACTTAAACTCGTTTGCTGTAACTATCGGCGCCGAGCGTGCGCCTGACTCATCTTGCGTTCCATCCAGCGGTCCAGAATGGTCTTACGGAGTTTCCATCGGTTCCCGAGTTTAAAGGCAGGTATTTCGCCTTCGGTGATGTAACGGTACAGGGTGTCCGGAGAGATTCCCAGATACGCTGAAGCCTGCCGTACGTTCATCACTTCTCGCGATTCATTCACGAGGAAAGCCACCCTGGCATCCGAAAACTCGCCCAAACTTTGAATCATTTTTTGAGCACTCCACGTAGCGGTGCAAAATGCAGAGTGCGTTTCGTGGATTCGTTATGACATCCCGCCGCGCGCAACGTCAAGGAATTCTCTCGCGGAGTTGCTTAAAGAATAGGGGTGGTTTTTGCGGGTGTTTCAGGCAGTTGCAGGTTATTCAGGGTATACACTACTATATACCGCGGTGTAGTCGTCACAGTACTACTTTAAGTGGTAGACACCGTCAAAAGGCCTGTACACGAGTACGGGTTATCTATTCGGTCCGCGTCGCGTTCATTCCCGCCCAGAAACTTGTCGGAAAAATTCTGGCTTCAGAATACTTCGCCGCCGCGCGAGACCGAATCGCGCAAAATAATTTTTCCTACAGGCCTAAACTCTTCCAGAGCGCATCAATCCGTGATTTGGTTCCTGCATCCATCAAAATTTCATCCGGCCACGGGCGCGTAAACCCTTCGGACGCCCATTTCCGCGTGGCATCTATTCCCATCTTCGATCCGAAGTCCTGAATGCGCGAGGCGTGATCCAAAGTATCGGCAGGCCCCAGATTAAATTGCACGTCGCGCTCCGGATCGATCGCGCACAGCGCTTTCCACACCACTTCACTGTAGTTGTGCACATCCACGTCGTGGTCCACCACTACAATCACCTTAGTGAACATGGCTTGACCCAGCGACCAGATGGCGTTCATTATTTTTCGCGCGTGCCCCGGATAACTTTTGCGAATGGCCACAATCATCAGGTTGTGAAAGATTCCTTCCGCTGGCATGGCCACATCCGAGATTTCCGGATACTGCATTTTCATCACTGGCAGGAAAACGCGTTCCACCGCGAACCCCATATAAAAGTCTTCCTGCGGGGGAGGGCCCACGACGGTGGTCAAATAAATGGGGTCCTTGCGGTGCGTGATGCACTCCACGTGAAAAACCGGATACTCCCCTTCCAGGGAATAAAATCCGGTGTGGTCGCCGAACGGCCCCTCCGTGCGCATCTCGCCGAGGTTGACGTAGCCTTCCAGGATAATTTCGGCATTGCCGGGAACTTCCAGATCGCAAGTTTCGCAACTGACCATCTCGATGGGTTCGCGCCGCAAAAAGCCCGAGAACATCATTTCATCCAGATCCGGCGGAATCGGCAGCATCCCCGCCAGCGCGGTAGCAGGATCAGCGCCGATGGCCACCGCCACGGAAATTTTTCCGTCAGGATTGGCGGCACGCGCGCGTCGAAAATGTTCCGCGCCGTGCTTTTGGGTCTGCCAGTGCATGCCGGTGGTGCGCTCGTCGTAGACCTGCATGCGGTACATACCCACATTGCGCTTCCCGGTTTCGGGATTTTTTGTGAACACCAGCGGAAAGGTAATGAATCGCCCGCCATCCTGCGGCCAGCATTTCAAAATCGGGAATTCCAGCAGGTTTACATCCGCCCCTTTGCGAATGACTTCCTTGCACGCGCCGGACTTCACGCTTTTCGGGAAAAACGATCCCAGTTCCGCGAGCTTCGGCAGCATCTTGATCTTGTCGAACAAACCCTGCGGCGTTTCCATTTTCAAAAATCCCTGGATGCGTGCCGCCACATCATCCAGTTTGTCCACATCGAATGCCAACTCCATGCGCCGCACGCTGCCGAACGTATTGATGAGCAACGGCACCTTGGACCCTTTGGGTTTTTCGAACAACAACGCCGGGCCGACGCTATTCGCCGCGCGCGCCCCCGATCGCGCCACCCGCTGCGCCACTTCGGTGATCTCAAATACGGGATCAACCTCCGCGCGGATGCGCTTCAGTTCCCCTTCCTTCTCCAATTTCGCTACAAACTCCCGCAAATCCCGATACCCCACACGGCCTCCCCAACGAATCCCCTAAATCGCAAACTGTAGCACGAAGTCATCGCAAGGGTTGGGTGCGCTGAAAACGCGGCGATTGCGAACATACTTGACCGCTCCTCGTGGTCGTGCAAGCCTGACGGCAGATATCGACCTATAATCCTACGAACAGGCGGGCAAAAAATGCCGCTAGCACATGATGAATTGCTCGCAGAGTTCCGCAAATTCGCGGCCACGGCCCCCACCGTAGAATCCCTCATGGAGCGCATGGCCAGGCGTTTGCACGAAAGAATGACGCGCTACAACTGGGCGGGGTTCTATCTCGTCGATCCGGCCGATGCAAATTTTCTTATCGTGGGACCCTTCGCCGGCAGTTTTACTCCCAATGCACGCATTCGACTGAGCGTGGGACTTTGCGGCGCCGCGGCGACCAGCGGAAAGACCGTGGTGGTGCAGGATGTTTCCAAGGACCCGCGCTATCTCGCGGGTTCCTCCATGGTGAAATCTGAAATTGTGGCTCCTATTTTCGCCAGGAAAAAACTTGCCGCCGAACTCGATATCGAAAGTTACTTCACCGATACATTTACAAAGGCGGAACAGGACTTCGTGGAAGCCTGCGGCAATGTTGTCGCCGACTATCTCGAAAAAAAGGAATAGAACAGTTCGAACACGTCGCAGCCGTGTCTTTGCTGCGAGCGCTCAGGAATTGGAGGCGCTGAAGCGGCTCACCACCAGGCAGGTGATGTCGTCATGTTGATCGGCGCGTCCGGTGAATTCATCAAGTTTATTTAGAATTCTGGCGAGCGTGACCGAAGCCCGCTCCTCAGACTGTCGCGGTTGTAATGCCGCGATCAAGCGCGCCTCTCCGAACGGCTCCCGGCGCACACTCAACGCTTCGGTGATGCCGTCAGTATAAATCACCAGCGCGTCGTACGGTTCCATCACCGTTTCCCCGGCGGCGTACTTCTCGGTCAGCTCGATGCCCAACGGCATGCTTTCCGATTGCAACCTTTCCACTTCCCCATTGCCGCGCAAAAGGATCGGCGGATTGTGCCCCGCGCACAGGTACGCCAGCCGGCCGGTCGCGGGATTCAACTCTGCGAGAAACGCGGTCGTGAACCTTCTTCCGCTGAGGTTGTTGGCGCATACCAGCCGATTCAGATCGGTAACTAGTTCGGAAAGCGAACTTCGCGCGCCGGCCAGCGCCCGCAAGCTGGCCTGAAAATTGGCCATCATCATCGCCGCCGGCACACTTTTACCCGCAACATCAGCTACCGCGAGAAGCAGCGGTCCGTCGATCTCCCGCCGAAACGCGTCGTAATAATCGCCGCCCACCATGTTTGCGGGGCGCATGGAAAAGGCCATATCCACGCCGGGAATCTCCGGAGCCACGCGTGGCACCAGCAACCGCTGAATTTCGCGCGCAATCTCGATGTCGCGTTTCATGGTGACGTGATCGCCGAGGACCAGCAGCAGCAACAGCAGCAGTCCGCCGAAGGCCAACACAAATTCAACCTGCTTGGTGACAAAGAGGAATTCAAATCCAACGGCGGCCAGAACGGCAACAATTAACGTTGCGAGAAGAAAAACGCGGCGGGCGGGCGATAGTTTCGAAAGGATGGCCAGAAATAGCGCAGCGGCAACGCGAAACGGCTGCTTCCAGGATTTCTTGGTTGGCAACTCGCGGAGGCTGGCGTCTTGTTTATACAGCCGGGTGCTGACATGCGCCTCATGTTTGAACTGGGCCCACAATTCATTTAGCTCTAGTCCGTTGGTGAGGTGATACCAGCTGTCTCGAACCTGCCAGCGCGCGCGGCGCAACTCCATCTGGATTGCGCGATATTTTTTCCTCGCGGCGTCAGCGCGGTGCCTCAAGCGGGCGGAGCGGACACGTTGCGTCAGTCCCGGCGCGCTTTCTGAAGTTTCCCTTGGGCGAGGTGCGTCGCTGCGTTCGCGCTCCGGCTCGGGTATTTGAACGATGTTCTCTGGCAACTAGGTCCCCAGTCCTGGACGGCTATTGGCGTCTGCTCCTTTGATGCTACTCTCGCGCGTCAGGTGAAGTCTTTTGACATTTTTTGAAATGTCTTAATCTCCATCGCTGCGACAAAGAAAACGGGGCCGCAGCTTCCGGCCCCGTCTTATCAGCGCTTTAACGCTATCAACTAGCGTTTCTGTTCCGCCGGCGGAATGGTCAATTCCATGCCTGCCTGAATCTTGTCCGGATCCTTTAATTTTTCATTGTTCGCGTAGAAGATGCGCATGTATTCGTGCGCGTCGCCGTAAAACTGCTGGCTGATTTTCGACAGGCTGTCGCCGGACTTCACGGTGTATTTCTGGCCACCAGTGGCCTGGCTACCAGCACCAGCGGACGCGCCCGCCGCCGCCGCTTGTGAGGCGCCCTGAGCGACGCTGAATTCCGCGGTGATGTCGTCGGCATTAGGATTGACCAGCTTGATTTCATCCCAGATTTTGTTTTTCACCTGCTCCGACGGCGCAGTGCCTTTGATGAACAGCTTGTTGTTCTGCACATGCAGATTCTGCAGTTGCACATGTTCCTGCTCGATACTGCGCAGCACGGACTGGTATTTCTGCTTCAATGTCTCAAATTGCTTTTGCGAATTGGCATCCTGAGCGCCTTGCGCGCCGCTGCCAAACATTTTGTCGAATAGTCCCATGTGATCCTCCTCATATTGAGCTGGTACATTGAAGCTTGCGACTCAGAGCAGGGCCGCGCAATACACCCATTCATGTACGGATGAGTTTTAACAATGTTTACGAATAGCCTTGCAATTTTACAGACAGCGATCGCGCCCGGACGATTTTTTGTGGCTGGCGACTCCTGCTATCCTCAAATCACGCCATGGACAAGCGCGTATACCTTGATTACAACGCCACCACGCCCGTGGAACCGGAAGTGCTCGACGCCATGCTGCCGTACTTCTCGGGCGACTACGGCAATGCTGCGTCCATTCACACCACCGGGCAAAAAGCTCGCTCCGCCGTGGAAACCGCGCGCGAACAAGTTGCCGATCTTATCGGCGCGCAGCCGCAGGAAATTATTTTTACCAGCGGCGGCACGGAGTCTGACAACCACGCTATCTTCGGCGTCTTCGATCCCGCCGATTACGCGGGAAAAAATCTTATCTGCTCGGTGATAGAGCACGAGGCGGTGCTCAACACTTGTCAATCACTGGCCACACGCGGCGTTAATGTGCCGTACCTTCTGGCCGGCCGCGACGGCCGTGTTGATCCGGAAGATTTACGCAACATGCTCGACGCTCGCCCGGACACCACGCTGCTTACGGTAATGCACGCCAACAATGAACTCGGCACCGTTCAACCGCTCGAACAGATTGGCGAGCTGGCCATGGAAGCGGACGTTTACTTCCACACCGATGCGGTGCAGTCCGCCGGGAAAATGCCCATCGACGTAAATGCGCTGCAGGTAGATCTGCTTTCCATCTCAGGCCACAAAATTTACGGACCTAAAGGGGTCGGTGCGCTGTATGTGCGCAGCGGCACTCCCTTGCGTCAATTTTTTTACGGCGGCCACCACCAGCGCGGCTTCCGCCCGGGCACGGAAAATGTCGCCGGCATCGTGGGACTGGGGAAGGCTGCCGAGCTGGCGAGGAAATTGTTGCAGCCGGATGCCGTACGCGTCGGAGCGCTGCGTGATGACCTTGAACGCGGCCTGCTGCAGCGCGTGCCCGAATCGCGCGTCAACGCCAGTACCGCTGCGCGCACGCCCAACACGACTAACATTCTTTTTCCCGGAGTAGATGGCGAAGCGCTGCTCATTGCGCTCGACCTGAAAGGCATCTCCTGCTCCACTGGCGCTGCCTGCTCTTCCGGCGCCGTCGAGCCCTCGCACGTACTCACGGCCATCGGCCTGTCTCGCGAAGAAGCGCGCAGCAGCCTGCGTTTCAGCCTCGGCCGTCACACCACTCGCGAGGAAATCGATTTCGCGCTGCTGGTGATCCCCGAGACGGTCGAGCACCTGCGCGAAATCTCTCCCAACTATGGAAAGCGATCTTCGGCCCGGAGTTAGCCACCTTCGTCGCCCGATCACGGAGGATCAATGTACGTTTCAAATTGGCAGCAGGCCGTCTCGTAGCTCTTTGATTTCAGCGGGCAGAATCGCGTCGCCGTTCTGCCACCCCGGAAACCCTCCCCACGCAAAAGTCAGTCGAAGATATTCGACGAAGTTCACCGAATTGGGCTCGAATTGCACCGGCGCATCCGCGGTCGCAGCGGGAACAAATATGGAATATGGATCTCCGCCGCTCATGCCGGCCTTGTGCAAATCGTCGGGCGCCAGGACGATTCGCATTTGTTCGTCTTCGTCTTCCGGCTCCCAACCATCCAGTTCTTCCAACGCTTCGTCTGCTCCGTAAACCACCAAGGGGTCCGGCGCAAACGTGGCACCCGCCGGATCAAGAGCGGGGTGCTGGCCCATGAAATTTACCGCTCCCACGACGTCATAAAACGCGCGTAACGATAAAGGGATCGAGCCAACGGTTTTGTTTAGTTTCTGGATGGTTTTCCAGGCCTTACGGTCCGGCGGGATGTGAGGTTCGCCGGCAAAGACGTAACCCAGCTCGCGAAGGCGCCGCAGCAGGATATGAATGTTGTGCTCGGCGCGTTGCATGGTCTCGTAAGCTACCGCCAATGCATCGGCCGCGTGGTCTTCGGCCAGCGCTGCGGCACCCAGGTCCACGAGTTCTTTCCACGTTTCTTCCCTTTTTCCGCTTACGTACCGGTCGTACAGCGGCAATTGCCGTGCCTGCGATCGCAGGAAGGCAATCCGCGCGGAAGGATCGCGGGGCAGTTCGACAGAAAGAAGTTTTGCAGATTTTACTTTGGGTGCGGATTTCGCTCGAGAAACTTTTGCCGCATACGGATGCGCCTTCCAACCGTCACTGAAAATCAGGCTCACAGCACCCTGGGCATCACGCTTGAGTGATACCGGGCGATCGGATAAAACTACAGCACGCTCAAAAGGCCACCAGACTCCGGCAACCGAGGCTGTTTCCCAGCAGGCTTCCAACAATCCTGGCGGCGCAGCGCTGTGGAGTTCACAGAAAAACGCATCACGGGCCATGTCTACATAGCTGTAGTCGCGGTAAAACGTATGGCCCATCCACTGCCGCAATGCCGCCGCGCCGGCATCGAGCGCACCATAGGCGAGCGCGCCGTCGCCGAAGTGCCCAAAAATCTGGCGTTCCATCGCCTGCAGGGGTTCGAATTCCGCGTCCAGGTGATAAAGCCGCTGTTCGTAACCTTCAGGCCCGCCCGCCTGCATCAGGAAAGAAGTTCGAGCGATCTTCAGCTTGAGGGGCAAAAGTTCGGCAGGATTGCCTCCGGGCATTCCGGTATTCGCCGACTGCCAAGTGCCCGCCCGAGCCAAAGCATCTGCCCAGGTCGCGCCGCCGATGCGCGTGTGAAGATTCGATTGCACCTGTTTGAGCTTCGCGAGTGTCGTGGAACTCTGACGCACGCTCTGCAAACTCATCTTCGTCAATACATCATGTTCCTCGGAGAGTGCCGCGAAGCTCCACAGAGCTTCGAGCGGTGAGGCGTGCCACAGGAAGAGCGTTGGCGCGGGCTTGCCAGCCATCTGGTAAAAGCGGCGGAGCGTCTGCTCCGCTTTATCACGTTGCACGGGTTCCACGCTCAACATGTGGAAGAGCCCGCGTTCCGCGAAATGCGCTGCGGAGTGATTCATTGCTTAGCCTCCGGGACGCTGAAGATTATTTGCGCGGGTATTCTTCCATAGCTGCGGGCTCAGGCAAAAGGGGTCATCGCGTGGTTCCGGCAGCATCTTTCAGTACAATAGATACAGCTCAACAATGAACATCGCAATACAACCTGACGGGGTCACACCTGTAGCGGAGCCGCACGCCGAGGTCGTGGCCGTGGCCATGAGCGGCGGAGTGGACAGTTCCGTAGTGGCGGCGCTAATGCAGGAGCAAAACCGCAGCGTCGTGGGCTTGACCATGCAGCTGTGGAACCAGCGACGCTTGCCCTCCGTGCAATCTGCCGGTCCAGCACAGCATCGCTGCTGCTCGATTGACGATGTGTACGACGCCAAGCGCGTGGCGCAACACCTGGATTTCCCTCATTACGTCGTGAATTTTGAAGAGCAGTTTGAAGCGCGGGTGATCCGCCCGTTCGTGAATCAATATTTGTCCGGGCGCACGCCTATCGCGTGCACCAATTGCAATACCGACATCAAGTTTGATCCGTTGTTGCGCATGGCGCAGCAAATCGGCGCGCAGCACCTGGCCACCGGACACTACGCGCGCATCCGCAAAAACGAGCAGACGCAGCGCTGGGAACTCTTGCGCGCGCGCGACGAATCAAAAGACCAGTCGTATTTTCTTTGGGGACTTACGCAGGAACAGCTGGCCGGCAGCGAATTTCCGCTCGGCGAATTAAGCAAAGAAGAAGTACGCGCCGTGGCGCGCCGCGTGAATCTGCCCGTGGCAGAAAAACCCGAAAGCATGGAGCTTTGCTTCGTGCCCAGCGGCAACTACGTGCAATTTATTCACGCCTACGCCAGTGAGCAGAACATTTCGCGGCACAACGGCGGAGGCGACATCGTCAACGAAGATGGGAAAGCCCTTGCGCATCACGACGGCGTGCACCAGTTCACCGTGGGGCAAAGGAAGGGCCTCGGTTTTTCGACCGGCAAAGCGCTCTATGTTTTGAGCATTGATTCGCAGACGAATCGCGTGGTCGTCGGCGAAGATCAGGCGCTGCACAAAAGCGTCTGCGAGATCGAAAATGTGAACTGGATTTCCTGTGCGAAGGCCGAATCCCCAGTACAGGCCATGGTAAAAATTCGCCACAAGCACGACGCCGCACTCGCCACAGTAGAAGCCATGAATGGAAGTTCTGCTCGCGTAACCTTCGCCGCTCCGCAGCGGGCGATCACGTCCGGGCAAGCAGCCGTTTTTTATGACGGCGATCGCGTTCTGGCTGGCGGCTGGATCCGCTAAAACAAGGGCAACAGAACCACAAACGACAGAACAAACTCGTCTGTCCACATTGAAATCTTAGTTATCAGAGAGTCGAGCTAGATAAACAACTCTTCCTCGTGCTGCTCTTCCGGTCTCCGCGATGCCCGCCGCGATCGCAGTAGATCCAATCCCACGCGAATCCCGGTCATGACTGCCGAAGCCTTTCGTACCGGGCGCCAGAATCCCTGCTGCAATTTCGCTCCGGTTTCTTCCACGGCTCCCAACGCTCCGGCCAGAATTCTGTCGGCATGAATCAGCTGCCCGCGCAAAAGATCTGAGGCTTCGCTCAGCACGCGATCCATCTTTTGCGCTTGTCCGCGCGCCAGATACACCACATGAGAGGCGTCGGCCACCATTTCTGAAATCTTCGGTTGGGTATCGTCCAGTAAAACCTGCACGCGAGACAGAATTGGAGACACCTTGGTTTGCATGTCGCTGACCAGGGTGTTCACTTTTGCGGTGGTGCGCTTCAATTCAAAAAAAAGCGCGCCAAGGATCGCCACCTGCACGACCAGCGCAATCGCGGCAACGATGCTGAAGACTTCAAGCCAGAATTCCATGAGCGCCTCGGGCCGCCCCACAGATCTGAGCGGAAATTGTCATCTAATCCAACGCGAGTTACGGCAACGATTCGACTCGACGAAAACTTACGACTTCGAAGCCTCGCGCAAGTACGCGTCGCGTCCGGCATCCACCGCCGCGGACAAAGAATCCTTCTTTCGCGAAGCCACATCCTTGCTGCGCTCGATCAATTCGTCGGCGCGCTCGCGAAGTTCGCGGGCCTTGCGCTGCGCATAATCTTTGCCTTCATCGGCTTTGTTCGACAAATATTCGCGGGTGTCTTCGCCAGACTTGGGGGCGAACAAAACGCCAACGAGCGCGCCCACGCCCAGTCCGACCAGAAAATAACTCACTTTAGAACCAACATTGTCAGCCATAAGCACCTCCGTAATGACCGTATAATAGCACCAAGTACGGTTCAATACAGGCTAACTGGTAGGAGTGGGGGCGTCCGCCGGCGCGGTTTCGGGATTGGCGTCGCTCAGATGAGCGAGGATTTTCTCTGCGCTCTTGCGTGTTATCACCCGGCTCAATCCATCGACCCCCGCGCGTTGCAAATTTGCCACGCTGCCGAATTCGCGCAGCAAGCGCTGCGCAGTCAGCTTTCCAACGCCCGGTATCTCATTCAGCGCGGTAGTAGTTTGTCGCTTGCCGCGCCGCAATCGGTGAAAGGTCACCGCAAAGCGATGCGTCTCGTCGCGAATCTGCTGGATGAGGTGCAGCACCGGCGAGTGACGGTCCAGCACGCAGGGCTCATCTTCCTGGCCGAAGATATATAAAATTTCTTCGCGCTTGGCGATGCTGGCGAGCGGCTGATTGATAATTTGCAGCGACTCCAGCGCCTGCGCGGCCGCACGCAATTGGCCGATCCCGCCATCGATTAAAATCAAATTGGGCATCGGGCGCTTTTCCAGCAGGATGCGCGTGTATCGGCGCGTCACCGCTTCCCGCATGCTGGCAAAATCGTCGTTCTTGGGGAGACCGCCTTCAGATCCCGCGTCGCCGCGAATGATAAATTTTCGATAATCTGATTTTTTCATCCGCCCGTTTTCCCATACCACCATGGAAGCCACGGTGTCGGCGCCCTGGATGTGTGAGATATCAAAACTTTCGATGCGCTGCGGCTCTTCCGGCAAATTCAGCGCGGCCTGGACCGCTTCGGTGATGGCCTTGGATGCAGGCTTCAGCACGCGGAAACGCTGTTCGAAAGAATGCGCAGCGTTGTTTTCGACTAAATCGAGAAACGCACGCTTGGAGCCGCGCTGCGGCGTAAAAATTTCCACCTTGCGGCCGGCGCGCTCCGAGAGTTCTTCTTCCAGCACCGTACGATCTTCGAAATCTACCGGTACGTGGATGGCTTTCGGTAAATACGCAGCTTCCAGATAGATTTGTTTGAGCAGCGACGGCACAAATTCTTTGGGATCAAATTCGTCCAGGTCTTCCCAGTAATATTCCCGCCGGTCCACCGCGCGCCCACCGCGCAAGTGAAAAAGATTTGCGGCTACCAGCGGAGCTTCCGCGTGATAGGCGAGCACGTCAGTGTCATCACCCTGCGAAGAAGCGATGCGCTGGCGTTCTTCAATCTCCTCAAGGGTATGCAGCAAATCGCGATATGCGGCGGCCTGCTCATACAGTTCCTGTTCCGCGGCGGCGGCCATGCGCTGCCCCAGGCTCTTGCTCAGATCGTGGCGACGGCCATCCAGGAATAACCGCACATCGCGCACGGCCTCAGCGTAACGTTCCTCCGTTGTCAGCCCTTCGACACAGGGGCCCTGGCAGCGCTTGATGTAATACTGCAAACACGGACGCGGATGGCTCCGCGTCAGATCCACGGAGCACGACGGCACCATAAAACGCTTGTGAACGAAGTGCAGGATTCGCCGCGCCAGGCTCGCCGGAAAGTAAGGGCCGAAATAAAGTGAGCCGTCCTTGTTGACCTTGCGCGTGAAATAAACACGCGGATATTTTTCGGAAATCGTTAACTTGATGTAGGGATAAGTCTTGTCGTCGCGCAGCAGAACATTGAATTTCGGCCGGTACCGCTTGATGAGATTGTGTTCCAGCGCGAGCGCTTCGCGCGCATTCTCCACCAGAATAGTTTCGAGATCGGCAATTTCGCGCGCCAGGGATCCGGTCTTGGCATTGATCCAGCTGGATTCCAGAAAATAGGATCGTACCCGGCTGCGCAACGAAATGGCCTTGCCCACGTACAGCACCACGCCGCCGGCGTCCTTGAACAGATACACCCCGGGCGCTTCGGGTAGTAGCGCGGCTTTTTCTCGTGGTTCCATGGAGTTTTCGTGGCCACGACGCTCGCGGCCTGGCGATCGACGGGCGGTGACGCCGTACAACTACTATGATACTAAAGTGAATCGGAGAGAGTGGAAGCCCGAAAGAACTGAACGGAGAATGGCCTGTGCAGTTGCTGCCGCTCTCCCGTTTAGATGCCTATGAACAATTTTCAGATGCAACGAGCAGTGTCGCTGAAACTCAAAAAATGGCGATCGTTTTCCTTGTTGGCTGCCTGTGCGCTTTTTGTGTTGGTGGCGCCTGCCACGCTGGCTCAAGATTCGCAGGGCGAGTCGTCTTCAAGCGCACCGCGGGTTGAGCCGCCATCCGCGCCTGAAACACCAAAAACAAAATCTGGCAAGAAAGCCAAGGACGCGCCCACAAAATCTGCGCCTGATCAACCTACCTGGGATCCTCTGCGCGCTGAAAAGGATCTGGAAGTCGGGCAATATTATTTGAAGAAGGGCGACGTGGACGCTGCCATCGATCGTTTCGAAGATGCCGCCGCGTCCAAACCTGGCTTCGCGATTCCCTACCGCTTCCTGGGCGAAGCTCACGAAAAAAAAAACCAGAAGCGCGAGGCCATAAAAGCCTACTCGCGCTATCTCGACCTGTATCCGCACGCGGAAGATGCCGCCAAAGTGCGCAAGAAAATTGACAAGCTGTGGAGTGAAGTCGGCAAGAAAGATAAATCAGCGGGCTAGGCGGTCCAGTGCGCGGCGCGCTTTCTGAAATCCCACGAAGCGCTTTTCTTCCTCGCGAAATTCGCGCGAATGCGAAACCAGGCTGCAGCCCGAGCGTCGAGTCGGATGCTTCACGTGCAGCATTTCGTGAAATAGCACGTATTCCACCGCGCATGCCGGCACTCCCGGCCGGTCCATGCGGCGGTTCAGCAAAATCTGGTTCGGACCAGGGTCGTAGCATCCGAACTGCCGGCGCCAGCTTCTCACGCTCCAGCCTATGCGCGGGCTCTGCAGCTCGCCGCCAAAGTATTTTTTGTTCA
Source organism: Acidobacteriota bacterium (assembly GCA_030774335.1). GTDB lineage: Bacteria > Acidobacteriota > Terriglobia > Acidiferrales > UBA7541 > Acidiferrum. Next base: position 34,830 of record JALYLI010000117.1, read on the forward strand.
GCGTGTCGAACAAGGTCGAAAGATCGTAGTGCCGCCCACGCGGGTCGGCTTGCGCTACGCGCACGCGGCCGCTGCGCATCTTGCTGATGCGATTGCGCGTTTTGTCAGACCGCGCGTATTGCAGGTACGCTTCGACGACTTCACGTGGAGCCTGGCGGCGATACACGCGCGACAGCAGCAATGCCGCGCCGCCTTCCAGCACCGGCAGCGGCGCGCGCAGCAGCAAATCGGAAAAGCGCACGTGCATGACTTCGTTGCGCCGCCTGATGGTCAGCACGAGGCTCGAATACGGATAGAATTCCACACGAAATCGGGGAGGCTGGCCGTGGCAACCCAGCCGCGTAAACACGCGCTGAAACAGAGCGCTGCCACCGGGGATGGGCGATCGTTCAGAATGCTTCATAAAAAGTAAGCGAGGCGAACTCGTGGGAAAATTGCTCCAGCATTAATTTTTTCGGCGCACCGGCGGAGGCGCCACTTTCTTGGTCGCGTTTTGCGCTTCGTGCATAGCGTCGCGCGTTCCTTCAATGGCGTCATCCAGATTGCTTTTGTATTCTTCGATGTCCGCGCCGCCCGCCGCTGACAATTTCTCCAGCACCGCCAGAAACGCTTTCGACTGCGACGCCATCAAATCGATGGCTGGCCGGATATTTTCCTGTCTCTGGATACCCAACTGAATTAAGTCCGCGGCGTCATCCACGCAGCCGCCGTAGGAGTTCAGCAAGGAATTCAGCATGTCCACGTGGCGATTTCCGGAGGGATGCTCGAGTTCATATTGAAATTTCTTGATCCGGTCGTCCGCGAAGGTGAGAAACAATGTTATTCGCTCGTTGGTGGTCTCGGCGTCGCGGATTTTGTCCGATTCCAGCGACGATAAGTAGTCCTTTTGTTCTTGCGGCGCCCGGGGATGCGCCAGGACTGATGCGGTACTCGCCGCCATCAACAACATCGCAAATACCATGCCGCCCATCGTCTTTGCTTTTGGATTCATGGCTTAGCCTCAGGAGGCATCGATGACGGCGGTTCTGCGGAGCGATACCGAAAAAGCAGGTGAATCAGCTCGGTGTCCATGGCGTCGAGATCATTGCGAACAATGCGTAGCGGCGGCTGGTACTGTTCGGGCGCCATCAGCAGGATTTCATCCACCTCGCGAATTCCCCGCCGGACATGGATCTCCAGTTGGCGATAGCCGCGCCCGTCGCGCTCCGCGTCGGCATGTTTTCTTCTCAATCCTTCGAGAGCCACGCGGGCATTGTCGCGGTATTTTTCAAGCACGATTCCGACGGTCACCATGTCGTTAGCCTTGAAAGCGCGACGCGTTTCATCAAACTGCGCATTACCTAATTTTTCCAGCAAGTGCGCGCGATGCAGCGGGTTACTTTCGCGGTCAAATCGTGCCTGCAGCTCCGGAATTTTGTCGCCCGCCGCGACAGCGATGGTGCTAAAAATCATTGTCGCGCCCAAACACAGTCCCCAGGTCACATGCCCGACGTTCATCGCTACCTTTTATGCTCCAACATCTTGCGCAGGACCTTGCTGCGCTCCTGCGCCTGCCAGACCTGGTCCGCATTTCGCCCCTGATCCAGGGTCAAAAATTGCTGGTACGCGTCCAGCGCCGGCTTCGGCTGATTCAGCTTATCGTAGCAGAGCGCGCGAATAAACCACGGCCCGGCGGACGGAGTTTCGAACTTTGCAATTTGATCCAGCGCCCCCAAAGTGGACTGGCAATCGCCGGAAAGATACAAAGCGCCGCTCAAATCTTTCCAGAACGCGAGATTTCTGCCGTCCAGTTGCAGCGCGATTTTCAACTCCTTCAAGGCGCAAGTAAAATCACGTTTCTGCATGTAAATGCGTCCGAGACCGCCATGAAGTTCCGCGTCCTTGGGAGCAAGCGCGATGGCCTTGTTTAGCGCCGCGATGGATTCATCCCATTTTTTTTGCGCTACGGCAATGTCCGCGCGCAGCCGCAGCGACTCCAGGCTGGGCTCTTGGCCGGCATCGGCGCGATCCAATTCCGCAAGCGCGACATCGTATTGTTGTTGCTCAACCAGCAGATGCACCAAACGCGCGCGGGCCTTGCTGTCAGCCGGTTGAACCGCCAGATAGCTGCGATACGCCTCAAGGGCTTGCGAATTCTTCTGTTCGTCCAGGCTTTGCGCCACGCCCAGCATGGCGCCTGGGTTGCGCGGCTCGATTTGCAACACCCCGCGGAATTTTGCTTCCGCATCGGCAGGCCGTTTGGAGCGGAGATAAAGATTCGCGAGATGCAGAAGGGGTTCAAGATTGTGCGGGTCCAGGCGGTATGCGCCCTCAAAAGATTCGGCGGCCGCGGAACTATCTCCACCGCGCTCCTGGGCCACACCCAACAAATAACGTGGCCTGCTTTGCGATGGCAGCAACTCCACGGCTTTTCGCAGGTTGGGAATCGCGATGACGGGATCACTCTCTATATAGAGGATGCCCAGGTTCAGGTAGGCCTCCGCCATTTTGGGATCGAGCGCGATGGCGCGTTCATATTCGGTACGGGCTTCGGGAGCTTTTTGCTGAGCGGTGTAGACATAAGCCAGTTGAAAGTGGCCGTAAGCCACGTCCGGCTGCGCGGCTATAAATTTTTGCAGCGGCTCGATGGCGGCCGTGAAATCCTTCTTCTCGATGTCACGTTGCGCTTCGTCCAGCAGCTCGTTTAGCGGATTGGCAATTTTTTGTTTTTGTGTCACCACGGCAGAAGATTTCTGGCCTTGATGAGGAGCATGCTGGCCGTAAGCGGAAAGTCCAGAGAGCGCGAGCACGCCAGCACTCAACGCCTGCGAGAAGCGTGACCAGACGACTTTCATGGGTCTACAAGCGCTGCTTTGGATCCATTCACCACTCCCACAGGCCTCGCTAACTTCGATGCGCCGTTCTGCGAGCCTTTTGCCTGGCCATTCTCGCTCAATACCTGGGCCAGATATCGTCCGGTATGCGAGTGCGCGTTGCGCGCCACCTGCTCTGGCGTGCCCGTGGCGATAATCTTTCCGCCCCGGTCGCCGCCTTCCGGCCCCATGTCGATGAGCCAGTCCGCGGATTTGATGACATCCAAATTGTGCTCGATGACCAGCAACGAAGCACCGGATTCCAGCAGCTTGCGGAACGCCGCCAGCAACTTGGCAATGTCGTCAAAGTGCAAGCCGGTGGTGGGTTCGTCGAGTATATAAAGGATGCCCTGATTTTCGGTGCGCGACAGGTGCGCGGCCAGTTTCAAACGCTGCGCTTCCCCGCCGGAAAGTGTCGTCGCCGATTGGCCCAGCCGCAAATATCCCAGCCCAATTTCATTGAGCACGCGGAGTTTCGAAACCACCTTGGGCACGTTAATAAAAAATACCAGCGCTTCGCGGACCGTAAGCTGCAGGACATCGTGAATGCTTTTGCCGTGATACAGCACTTCCAAAACTCCGCTCTTGAAGCGCGTACCCCGGCACTCTTCACAAATCAACTCGACATCCGCGAGAAATTGCATCTCCACCGTGACGGTGCCGTCGCCCTGACAGGTCTCGCAGCGGCCACCCGGCACGTTGAAAGAAAAATGTCCCGCGGTATAACCGCGCCGCTTGGCGTCCGAGGTGTCGGAAAAAACTTCACGAATGGAGTCAAACGCTTTCAAGTATGTTGCGGGATTCGACCGCGGCGTTCGCCCAATTGGTGATTGATCCACAATCACCACTTCCCGAATCTGCGCGTCACCTTCGATGCGCCCGCAAAAATTTTTCACGCTGGACCCGTTACGCTTGGCTGCGAGCGCCTGGTACAAAACGTCATGCACCAGCGTGGACTTTCCCGAACCGCTCACTCCCGTGACAACCGTCAGCGTACCAAGAGCAAGGGTAAAATCGACGTCCAGCAGATTGTGAAGATGCGCGCCGATCACTTTCAGAAATTTTCCATTGGGCTTGTGGCGATTGTTCGGCACCGGAATGCGCAGATCGCCGGTGAGATAACGGCCAGTGATGGATTTCGGCTCTTCCAACATCGCCGCGTAGGTGCCGGCGAAGAGCAGTTTGCCGCCCAACTCGCCGGCGCCGGGTCCGAGGTCGATCACGTAGTCTGCGGCGCGAATGGTATCCGGGTCGTGTTCGACAACCAGCACGGTGTTTCCCAGATCGCGCAACGATTTCAAAATATCGATCAAGCGTTGCGTATCGCGCGGATGCAATCCGATAGAGGGCTCGTCCAGCACGTATAACGCACCGACGAGGTGCGAACCAAGCGAAGTGGCCAACTGGATGCGCTGGGACTCGCCGCCCGACAAGGTTGACGTAAGGCGATCGAGGGCCAAATAGTCTAGACCCACTTCGTCGAGAAACTGCAAACGTGACTGAACTTCCAGTAGGATTTTGTCCGCCACCTTATTTTGCGATTGCGTCAACTGCATGCTGGAGAAAAACACGCGCGCTTCTTTCACCGTTAGCTTACAGACTTCCGTAATAGAGCGGCCCGCCACGCGCACCGCGCGCGCTTCAGGACGAAGGCGCGTGCCGCCACATTCGGAACACGTCGCGTATCCGCGAAAGCGGCTCAGAAAAACGCGCACGTGCAGCTTGTACTTTTTGCGCTCCAGATATTTGAAAAAGCCAACGATGCCGTCATATCCGTTGGCCTCGTCGCCTTCCAGAATAAGCTTGCGCTGCTCCTCGGTCAGGTGTCGCCAGGCCACGTTGGTGGGAATGCCGCGGCTGCGCGCCCACTTTTTGGCGTCCTGCAGCAAGGTTCTGTAGCGCGGCTTGGTCCACGGCAAAATCGCACCGTCGTCCAGCGATTTGCTCGAATCGGGAACCACCAGATTCAAATCGAAATCGATGGTGTTACCGAAACCCTGGCAGCGTGGACACGCGCCGTAAGGATTGTTGAACGAAAAAAGCCGCGGCTCCGGCTCCTGGTAAAGCATGCCGTCATTCTTGCATTCGAAGCGCTCGTTGAATCGCAGCCGCTCCGCAGGCCCTGCCGCATCAGCCACAAATTCCAGAATTGCTTCGCCGTGTCCTTCGCGATAACAGATCTCGATGGAGTCCACCAGGCGCGAGCGCGATTCGGGATTGACGGCCAGGCGATCAACAACTACATAAACAGGGCGCGCGAAATCAATGTCCAGCAGCGTTTCGGGAGAAGAAAATTCGTGCAACTGCCCGTCCTGATACAAGCGGTTGAAGCCGCGCTTCTGCAGATCGGTCAGCGATTGCCTCAATAATTCCGGTGAAACCTGCGGAATTTTCTTTTTCGCGACACGCCTGGCTGGAAGGTCTGCCGCAACGGACGCCGTGACAGGAGGAGGGCCGCCAGGGCGAAATTCGTACAAAACATAAAATCGTCGTCCGGGAGCAAGCTTCAGAATGCGCGTGGCAATTTCGTCGGGATTGTCGCGCTTTACTTCCGCGCCGCACTTGATGCAGAAAGTCTGCCCGCAGCGCGCAAAAAGCAGTCGCAGATAATCGTAAATCTCGGTAGCGGTAGCTACCGTGGAGCGCGGATTGCGCGTGGAGTTTTTCTGGCGGATGGCCACCGCCGGGGCGATGCCGGAAATTTCATCCACATCCGGCTTTTCCATGCGCTCAAGGAATTGCCGCGCGTACGCCGACAGCGATTCCACATAGCGGCGCTGCCCTTCGGCGTAAACGGTGTCAAACGCGAGCGAGGATTTACCCGATCCGCTGACGCCGCTGACCACCGTGATGGCATTGTGCGGAATCGCGACGGTTATATTTTTTAGGTTGTGAACGCGCGCGCCGCGAACATGAATTACTTCTTCGGCGACGTTCACCGAGTTGGTTTCGGTCTTTGGCAAGGGTGAGCCCAGACAGCGCGCTGATCGAGCACTGCCTAAACTTTAAATTATACGTCCGGCGCGCAACGCGAGCAAACGGCACCACATCTCTGCTAATGTTGCGTTGAATTTGCGGGTGCGCCGGAATGTCAAAATTCAAGCGCGTGATCTGGATCGTGCTCGACAGCGTGGGCATCGGTGAACTCCCCGACGCGGCTGACTACGGCGATATCGGCCGCAACACCCTTGGACACATTGCAGAATCACGTCCGTTGCGTCTGCCAACATTGCATAAACTCGGGTTTGCAAACATTGCGCCGCTGCTGCATCTCCCTCCCGTGGGAAAACCCGTGGCCTCCTACGGAAAAGGAGCGACGCATTCGCCCGGCAAAGACACCACTACCGGGCATTGGGAGATGGCGGGCATCTGGCTGGGCCAAGCCTTCCCGACGTATCCTCACGGATTCCCTCCGGAAATCATCGCGGAATTCGAAAGACAGATCGACCGCCAGACATTGGGCAACCAGCCCGCTTCCGGCACGGAAATAATCAAGAAACTGGGCAATGAGCACGTGCGCACAGGAAAACCCATCGTCTACACGTCCGGCGACAGCGTGTTTCAAATTGCCGCGCACGAAGACGTCATTCCCATCGCGGAGCTTTATCGCATGTGCGAGATTGCGAGGAAATTGTTAGACGGACCGCACCGCGTCGGTCGCGTTATCGCGCGTCCTTTCGCAGGCCCACCAGGAAATTTCGTGCGCACACCACGACGGCACGACTACGCGGTTGATCCACCAAAACCGATGCTGCTGGATGTGCTTGCGGAAAAACGCGTGCCGGTATTCGGTATCGGGAAAATTCACGACATTTACAAGGGCCGCGGCGTGGACAACTACGTCACGACAAAAAGCAATCTCGATGGCATGGAGAAATTAACTTTAGCGCTTGGTGAACGCCCAGACGGACTGATTTTCTGCAACCTCGTTGACTTCGACATGCTGTACGGACACCGGAAAGACGTGGAGGGCTTCGCAAAATCGCTGGAAGAGTTTGACCAATGGCTTGGGAAATTTCTCTCCGCGTTAACAAATTCCGATTTGCTGATCATTACCGCGGACCATGGCTGCGATCCAGACCCACGTTGGCCCACCACCGATCATTCGCGCGAATACGTGCCAATCCTGGCGTACACACCCGCACAAAAAGCCGGCGTCAACCTGGGCATAAGAGAAACGCTGGCAGACATGGGTCAAACCACCGTCGATAACTTTGGCGCGGAGATACCACACGGCCAAAGCTTTTTAAGCGAATTGAACTATTAAGCAGCCCTCAGCCCGAATACCGATTATTTCCCGGTAGCCGTCCCGCCGCCACCCGGCGCGTAGTACCCATTGCGCGTTCGCGCGACTAATCGCCCGCGCCCACGCGGCGGAATCACTTCTACCTGTACCGCGCGAAATGTCGCGTCCCGTTTAGTATTGGTCGGATAATAGGCCAGCGTGTACTGATTGCGGACGTCGCGCGCTACCTGCTCGCAAATATTGCGCACGTCATCCACGTTCTCGGGAAAAAACGCCAGCCCGCCGGAAGCTTGCGCCAGTTGCTCCAAAGCTTTCTTGGCGCGCTTGGAATTTTTCTTGCTCTCTTCGCTCAGCAGTCCGATGGTGTAAATCACCGTGTCGGTTTTCTGCACTTCCTTGATGGCCTTATCCAGCGAATTGTGGCTGGTGTTGTCTTCGCCGTCGGTCACGACCAGCAGCACGCGCTTGTCTTTGCGCGCCTTCTTCAAGTGATCCAGCGAACCAATCACCGCGTCGTAAAGCGCGGTGCTCCCGCGCGAATCGATGCGCTCCAGCGCTTCCTTCAACTCCGGGATGCTGCTGGAAAAATCCTTGTCCAGGTCCAGGTAGAAATCGTCGTTGAAATTCACCACAAAGGCTTCGTCCTGAGGATTACTGCTTTGCACCAGAGTCACCGCCGCCTCGTTCACGCGCGGACGCTTGTCGCGCATGCTCCCACTGTTATCAATGACCAGGCCCATGCTGACGGGCACGTCTTCGCGCTTGAAGACCGCGAGTTTCTGCTCGACTTTATCTTCCAGTACGCGAAAATTTTCCTGCTTCAGGCCCTCGGCGAATTTTCCGCGGTCATCTAGCACCGTGGTGTGCAAAACCACGAGGTTGACGTCCACCTTAATGCTCTGCCCGGAGCCGCCAGTATCGGGATTCTGCCCGGGAGGCAGCGGCTGCGCATTGGGAACAGGAATCTGCGCGAAGGAAGCCAGCGTCAATCCACACACCAGCGCCGCAACAAAAATCGCGTAACTCAGTGGATTCGGAAAACGAGCCCCGGTCGGACTAATGACTGGGCGCGTAGTACCCCGTCTTGGCGTAAACGGTGAGCGGAGGAAGTCCCTTAGGCGCGCGCATTTTAACCTTAACTTTGCGCCAGCGTGCGTCGTGTGCTTTATTGCTTGGGCGGTATCCGATGACATATTGGTTTCGCAGCTCCATGCCGATTTTCGACGTAATGTCCGGAAGCTCGTCGAGTTTCTCGACGGCGAAAACTCTTCCGCCGGTCATCTCCGTAACTTCACTCAGGAGCGACGGTCCGTTGAGTTCTTCCGGCGTGCGGTTGCGATATCCGAGCGGGTCAAAAATGCCAACGGCATAGAGCTGGGTGTCCGCCTCTTTTACCAGCCGCTTGATATCGTTCTCACTGTAACGACTATGATTATCTCCTCCGTCCGATAGGATGAGCAAGGCGCGCTTGGCGTTATGTGCAC
>JALYLI010000118.1 GCA_030774335.1 Acidobacteriota bacterium
ATGATCATTCTGCTCGGAGTGGTGGCGCTGGTAATCGTGAATGCGCTGAAGTCTTCTCCGTGGGCGACCTTCACGCTGGCAGCAACGATTCCCATCGCATTGCTGCTGGGACTTTATCTGCGATTTGTGCGGCCGGGCCGTGTGCTGGAGGCCTCGTTCATCGGCGTGGCGCTGGTTTTATTTGTGGTCGTGGCCGGCCAGTGGGTGGCGGAGTCACCTTCGTGGGCGCATGTCTTTACGCTGAGTGGCGTGACGTTGGCGTTTGCGCTTATGGCGTACGGATTCGCAGCGTCGGCTCTGCCGGTATGGCTGCTACTCGCGCCGCGAGATTATCTGAGCGCGTTTATAAAGGCCGGGGCGATTTTTTCCCTTGCCGCGGGGATATTGCTGGTGCGGCCGCAAGTGTTGATGCCTCCGCTGACACGATTCATAGATGGAACTGGTCCAGTGTTCGCGGGGAAAATATTCCCATTTTGTTTCATCACCATTGCCTGTGGAGCGATCAGCGGATTTCATTCGCTGATTTCATCGGGGACCACGCCAAAGATGATTATCCGCGAAAGCCATGCAAGATTTATCGGCTACGGCGCGATGCTGCTGGAGTCTTTCGTGGGAGTGATGGCCATGGTCGCGGCGTGCGCGATGACACCCGGCGTCTATTTCGCGATCAACAGCCCGGCGTCCATTGTGGGCGCTACATCGGACGCCGCCGCGGCGACAATCAGCAGTTGGGGCTATCCACTGCAGGCGCAAACCATGATCGATCTGGCGCACGCCGTCGGAGAGCAGACGTTGTTGAACCGCGCAGGAGGTGCTCCATCGCTGGCGGTGGGTATGGCGCAGATTTTTTCGAGTACCATCGGCGGGCCGAGGCTGCTGAGTATCTGGTATCACTTCGCGATCATGTTTGAGGCGCTGTTCATTCTTACGGTGCTGGATGCCGGCACGCGTGTGGGTCGCTTCATGGTGCAGGAACTTGGGAGCCGTGTCTGGAAACCTTTCGGGCGCACGGGATGGTTACCGGGGATTTTGCTTTCGAGCGCCATGATTGTGGGGGCGTGGGGATATTTTCTGTATCAAGGTGTGGTGGATCCGCTGGGGGGCATTAATTCGCTGTGGCCATTGTTTGGCATAGCCAATCAATTGCTCGGAGCCGTTGCGCTGGTGGTGGCCACCACCATACTGCTGAAGATGGGAAAAATGCGTTGGGTGTGGCTGACGCTGATACCGACGGCGTGGCTCGTGACTATCACCATGACGGCCAGCTACCAGAAGATATTTGACGCGAATCCACGGCTGGGGTTTCTTTCGTACGCGAACGCGTTGGCCGCACAAATCATGGCGGGGGAAATTCCAGCCGCGAAGATTGAGGATACACAACGGATTATCTTCAATCAAAGGCTGGACGCAGTGGTTACCGCCGTTCTCGCAACGATGATCGTTATTCTGATCGTGGAGGCGCTGGTGCAGTGGTACGGCATTCTCGGAGGCAAAACGAAATCGGTATTGCACGAGACTGCTTACGTTGCGACCAAGTGGCCTCGGGAGTTTTCCGGTGCGTCGTATGTCGCAGCAAGCGCGCAGAATAATGCGCCCGCCATGGAGGGTTGAATATGCGCAGTCTTTGCACTGAACTGGGAAACCGTATTGCTGGATGTCGGGCGCCGGAAATCATTGGCGCTGCTGGAGAATGGCTCGCAGGCGCAGCGCGCAACATTTGGTTGGGCATTCGCGAATGGTGCGGCGACAGCGCCTATGAGCGTTATTTGCAGGCACAGCGGGCGCTGCCGGGAGAATCCGAGGTGCTCACGCCCGAGGAGTTTTACGTGGAGCAGTTACAGCGCCGTTACTCTCGCCCGAGCAGGTGCTGCTAAATTCTTTAGCTTGCCGGTCGCGTAATCGCCGCCTAAGATGCCAGCTAATATCCCCCCGTTAAACTTTATGGAGGTACTATGCCTGTTAATCAGGACAAACTTCACGAATTTCTCGGTAAAGCCATCGTTGATTTCGGCGCGACCTTCAATGCCGCACTGATTCGCATCGGCGACAAGCTCGGTTTGTACAGGGCGCTGGCTAAAAACGGACCTCAGACCCCGGTTGAACTCGCCAAGGCCACCGGTACCGTGGAACGGTACATTCGTGAATGGCTTAGCGAGCAGGCGGCCGGGGGTTACGTGAATTACGATGCTGCCACGGGGAAATTCCATTTAAGCGAGGAGCAGGCATTTGCGATGGCCGACGAATCCAGCCCGGTATATTTGCCGGGAGCGTTTCAGGTGGCCCTGGCGGCGATCAAAGCGGAAGAGCAGATTACAGAGCGATTCAAAACTGGCAAGGGCTTGGGATGGCATGAACATCACCATGAACTTTTCGAGGGAACGGAGCGGTTCTTCCGTCCCGGGTACGCGGCGAATTTGATCAGCGCGTGGATACCGGCGCTGGAAGGCGTGGAGTCAAAGCTGAAAAAAGGCGGAAAGGTCGCGGATGTAGGATGCGGACTGGGAGCGTCCACCATCCTCATGGCCAAGTCTTATCCCAACTCTGAATTCGTCGGGTTTGATTATCACGACAAGTCAATTGAAACTGCGAAGCAGCGTGCCAAAGACGCCGGGGTGGGCGATCGGATTCACTTCGAAGTGTCCAGCGCGAAATCTTATCCGGGCACGGATTATGATTTCGTGACTTTTTTCGATTGCCTGCATGACATGGGCGATCCAGCCGGGGCTTCGACGCATGTGCGGAGCACGCTAAAAAAGGATGGAACGTGGATGATCGTGGAGCCTTTCGCGGGAGATAAGCTAGAGGACAATCTGAACCCGATCGGGCGCGCGTTTTACGGAGCGTCCACGCTTCTCTGCACGCCCGCGTCACTTTCTCAGGAAGTGGGCCTGGCTCTTGGAGCGCAGGCCGGAGAGAAACGATTGCGCGAGGTGGTGACCTCCGGAGGGTTCTCACATTTCCGGCGCGCCACACAGACTCCGTTCAACCTTATTTTCGAAGCTCGGCCGTAAGGGCGGATCAGCGTCGATTATGTGCGGCGGAGAACGATAAGCGATATTTCCGGCGGAACGCCCAGACGGACGGGCGCGCCCACGGTGCCGAGACCGCGATTCACGTAGAGGGATGCCATGCGCTTGGTCACGCGGGAAGGCTGCAAAACTTTAGGAGCTTCGGAGTAGCCTTCCACGCGTGAGGCGGGAACATCGAGCGACGGCGCGAAGAGCGGCCGCTGGTAGAGCCCGGCAATGTAATCGGTAATGAATCGAGCCGGACTGAGGCGATGATCCAGAATTTCGACCTGGATCTGGCCGCCGTGGGTGTGGCCGGCGAGGGAAAGCTCGATACCCAGTTCCGCGGCTCGGGGAAAAGAATTGGGATTGTGTGAAAGCAAGATGTTCAGCATGTCGCCGCGTACCAGTGGCTCCGAGCCTGCAAGAGTCCGGCGCTTGTGGCCTTCATTGGTACGTTCGCGCTGATAATCGACCCCCATTAGATTGAATGGTGTACCTTTGAAATTCAGCTGCACATTTTCTTGCCTTAGCAGCTTCATGCCGGCCTGCGCAAAAAGGGATTGCGCAAGGTTCTCAGCCTTGGCGTAGATTTCGTGGTTACCGTTGCAACCCCAAATACCCAGCGGAGCATGCAGCTGCCGAATTTCATCTATGCAATCGGGGAGAGGATCACTGGCGCTGGTGATGAAATCGCCGGTTACGACTGCAAGATCTGCTCCAAGCTGATTGGCCATTTCCACGGCGCGCCGCACTTGGGCACGAGGCATGTAGCCGCTCATATGAATGTCGCTGAGTTGGACGATGGACAGGCCATCGAGTGCGGGATTCAGGTTAGAGATAGGAATTTCAACGCGACGAACCTGATAATTAAGACGCTCCGCGGCATAGCCGTACATCGCGCCTAGAAAAGGCGCTGCACCGGCTGCAGCGGTCACCGTGCGAAAAAAATATCGCCGACCGGGGTCGGTCAGTCGTTCGACGCTGGCGGGGGTATCGGGCCCGACTATAGCTCTGGGGCACTGCGCGGGCTCACTGGACTGCGTCACGCTACTTTTGCGAATGCTGGACCATAGAAAATCCAGACCGCGAACTAGCTTTACGGCAAGAAAAGCAAACAGTGCGCTGAAAAACCATAGTCCTATCAGCGCCGAGGCCAGGTTTCCGCGCGGGATGAGATGACGGTGGCCCATGCGAACGCCGTCAACAAAGGCCAGGATCACCAGCGCTACAACCGCGAGCCAGAAGAGACGAAGTGCCACGCGAAGCCATTGGTTCGAAATATTCGCAGTGGAGCGCCAGATGGCGCGATGCCAGAACCGTTGGGAAAAGATAAATAGCGAAAGGAGGCCGAGACCTATGGCAAAACGAAGCAGGAAAAAAGCCCAGTTCACAGGGAATTACGCCTCAGATTTCAAATTCAATTGTAACATGCGGCCTGAATCCAGCGTCTTGAGGGACGGGCAATTATTTCGGGAGTAAGATGTGTGCCGAAGTGCGGCACGTTGCTGTCTGAACGTAGAACAGTAAACCCAGCCCTGAAACAAGCGTTGCCGCTATAGAGCGAATGGATTCAGCGCAGCACGGAGGAGAGAGAATGACAAAGAAAAGAATGATGATAACCCTGGTGTTGGTAGCAGGCCTGACGGCGTTGCCGCCGGTGGCACGAACTTTGCCGCAAGGTACGGCAGGCGCGAAGGCCAACCCGGGCGAATCGCAGATAGTACTGGCGCAGTGGAATGACGTTGGGCGCAAGCTCATCGCCATGGCGGAGGACTTTCCGGAAGATAAATATGATTTCAAGGCTACGCCAGCGGTGCGCAGCTTTGCCGAGCAACTGCTGCATGCGGCGGGAGCGATGTACTACTTTACGAGCACGGTGCAGGGACAAACGCTCGTCACCGAAGATCCTCCTCGCACGAAATACAAGACCAAGGCAGAGGTTGTGGCGTTCGTGAAAAAGTCCGTTGAAGACGGAGCTGCGGCGATCAAGGCCAAGGGCGACAAGGGCATGGCTGACTGGATTACCGAACCCGAGAGCAAGCAACAATCGCACGTCTCGGATCTGGCCTACGGGCTGCTGGAGCATTCTGGCGAGCATTATGGACAACTGGTGGTTTATTACCGCTTGGCAGGAATGGTCCCGCCGGAATCGCGGCCGAAGAAATAATAAGAACCAAGATGACTCTGTGCGGGGCGCGATGATTGTCGCGCTCCGTTTTTTTTAGGATGTGGCGGCTACGCCAGCAGTCCTTTTTTCGAGTAAAGCGAAGAGCTGCGCGGCATCAGTCGCTGGAGGTAAGCAGGTGTGACCGGCACAGACAATCGCGAGGGCTTTGTCTGGCGGCAGATGGGGGAGCGTCTCTTTCAAAGCGCCGGCGAGATGCGACAGATTGGTTCCGGGAGTGACGCGCAGCACCGCTTTGCCAAATCGGAAGCCGCGGTGGGCAGCGAGTTCCAAAGATTGCGCGACCCTATCGTCGATCGCACCGGTAACCACAACCTGCAAGGGATGATGCGTGAAGAGATTGGCGGCCAGCCCGTAGGTTGCGGCGAACAAGCCGTATTGCGAGGCGATGCCGGCGAAGGCCTCGAGCGTTTTCTCCGCAAAATCGCGATAATGCTGTTCTCCGCTAAAGGCATGCAGGCGCAACAACGCGATGGCCGCCGCGGAATTGGCGCCGGGGGTCGGAGAATCCTGAAATGGCTTGCGACGGACGTCGAGCCCGCCCATTGGTGCTGCATCGCTGGGGCGATCGAAAAAACCGCCGCCTTCGGCGTCGCTGTAACGGGCGATGGCCAAGTCCATGGTTTTAATCGCGGCGTCGATGTAACGAGTCTCCAGCGTAGTTTCATACGCATCCAGCAACGCCAGAACGCCGAATACTTGATCGTCAAGCGAGCCGTCAAGCGCCGGGCCTCCTATCCGATGGCCAAAGCCGCGCGTTTCACTCCAGACTTCGCTGAGCATGCGGTCGAGAGATTTGAGAGCAAAGCGGCGGGAAGTTTCGGATACCAGGCCATCCAGGACACGAGCGGCGTCCAGATAAGCGGACACGAACATGGCATTCCAGGAGAGATACATGGTCTTGTCAACGAAGGGAGTCGGGCGCGTAAGGCGCGCGGCAAGCATTTTTGTTTTTGCGGCTTCGATGCTAGAACGCACGGCAGACTCTTCTAGTCCTAGTTGCGAGGCAATTTCGGCCGGTTCGCGCGCTATCCACAAAACATTTTTTGACGGGTTGTGATGCATCTCGCCGTGGGCCTCGACATCGTAGTAAAGCTCCATGATGCGAGCTTCGTCGGGATCGAGAGCGGCGCGTAGCTCGTCGAGTGTCCAGGTAAAGTAATCGCCATCGTCGTCGAGCGAATAATCGGCGTCCTGGCTGCCGTAGAAGCCGCCATTTTCCTGATCGGAAAGTACTCGGTTGACCCAGGCGATGACGCCTTCGGCGGTCTGCCGGAGCAGCGGATTCTGGGTGGCCTGCCAGCCGTGAATATAATTTCGCAGCAATTCGGAATTATCGTAGCTCATCTTTTCGAAATGCGGCACCAGCCAGCGCTCGTCCACGGAGTATCGGTGAAAGCCTCCGGCGAGCTGATCGTAAACGCCGCCGCGAGCCATTTTCTCCAAGGTGCTTTCCGCCATGGCGCGCAAATGTTTTTCGCCGGTTTGCTGGAAACGCGCCAGGACCAGATCAATCGCAGCAGCGTGGGGAAATTTCGGGGCGCCCCCAAAGCCGCCATTTTTGATATCGAAAAGTTGCGTGATAGATGTGATTTGCGCATCCACAACGGCGGGATCGAACCGCGCGCGTGCGCCTGTGAATACTTCGGCTTGAGCCACGGCTACAGCGAGAGAATTGGCGGCGCGCTCCAATTCCCGGCGTTTGACACGATACGAATCGGCGACGGCCAGCAGGATGCGGCGAAAACCCGGGCGTCCGAACTGATCTTCCGGGGGGAAATACGTGCCGCCAAAAAAGGGTCGGCCGTCGGGGAGCAGGAAACCCGTAAGGGGCCAGCCGCCTTGGCCAGAGATGGAACTGATCGCGGATTGGTAACGTGAATCCACATCGGGGCGTTCGTCGCGGTCCACTTTCACGGCGATAAAATTTTCGCTGATGATGCGCGCGATCTCGGGATTTTCGTAGGACTCGCGGTCGATGACGTGGCACCAGTGGCACCAGACGGCGCCAATGTCGAGGAGCATGGGCTTGTCCTCGGCCCTTGCGCGCGCGAAAGCGGCTTCACCCCATTCATACCAGTCAATCGGTTGGTGCGCGGCGGAGCGCAAATAAGGGCTGGCGGAATCTTTCAGGCGATTCTGAGGATTCGTAGACAAGAGATTCCTTTGAGCGCAGAGGTTAGCAGCGCCATGGGCCGAGGTTGAGACTTCTCCACGCCAACTTACAACGCTATTTGCTTACTGAACGATATCGCTGGCGCCGAGGTCCCGAGGATCGAGAGGTTTGCGGCCTGAGAATCCCTCGTCCTGGCGGTGGTAGAAACGGATGCGATCTTCGCCCAGCTTCCAGCAAAGATATACGTCCTGATGGTCAATGATGGCCGGAAAATCCAGCAAACCGACGTCGAGGTCCTTAATCACGCATCCCGTTTCTATTATCTGAGTAAGCGCGGAATTAAAAGTCTCCGCGAGTTGCTGATGCTGCTGGCGCACCGCGGCCAGTTTTTCGTAAGGAACAATCACGCCGCCCATCATGGCGATGCGCGCAGATACCGCGGACAAATCGCTCTCCAGGCCGGCCAGCTTTTTGCGGCAGCCCATGGCTTCCACGAGTACCGGCTCAATTTCCTTACGAGCGCGCTCCGCCTCTGTAAGCGTAAAAAGCCGCCTTGGCGGCTCGGGAGCTTCGTTCTGATCCTTCTCGTCTTCTTCGTCTGACATTCAAGCCTTCTTAGCGATTGTTCGCGGTGCTGCTTAATTGTGATGCAGGAGTGGCACGAAACTGTTCATTAAAGAAACGGCCTGGAGCGATGCTATCTTAAACGAGATTTGCGGTCGAGGCGGAAACGTTGCGACAGCTTAACCGCCAATAAATACCATGGAGCGCGACGGCGGCCGAAAATCCATTTCGTTGATGCGGTGACCTACTTCTTTTTCCATGACCACGGACTTGATGAATATTTCCAGGTCTACGTCACCGGCGCCGTTGCGCAGCAACGATCGGAGGTCATGATCTTCCTTGCTGAAGAGGCAAGTCCTGATTTTCCCATCCGCGGTGAGGCGTATGCGCGAACAATGGCCGCAAAAGGGCTGGGTTACCGGCGCGATCAATCCGATTTCGGCGGGCGTGCCGTCGGCAAAGCGATATTTGCGCGCCGTTTCGCTGGAGTGATGAGGAATTTGTTCCAGGGGCCAGCGAGCATGAATGCGTTCGTAGATTTCGGCAGCAGGAACAACCACATCGCGCGTCCAGTGTCGGTCAGCATCCAGGGGCATGAATTCGATGAAACGCATGATCAACGCGCGCTCGCGCGCGAAAGCCGCGAAGTTTTCAATTTCGTCGTCGTTGATGCCGCGAACGAGGACGGCATTTACTTTTGCCGGAGCGATAGCGGAGGCTTGAATAGCGTCGATGCCGCGTATGACCGAGGCAAATGTCTTGGTGCGGGTGATGCGTTCGAATTTCGCGGGATCCAGGGAATCCAGGCTGATGTTGATGCGGTGCAGGCCGGCGGAGACCAGGCGCTGACAGCGATTAGCCAGTTGGTGACCATTGGTGGTCATGGAGATATCTTCGACGCCGAGAGAGCGAAGGTGAGAAATAAATTCTTCCACGCCGGGGCGAACGAGGGGCTCTCCGCCGGTGACGCGCATTTTGCGGATGCCGAGATTCTTGAAAACACGCGAGAGCCGATACAACTCCGGCCAGGACAGGATTTCATCGTGCTCGCGATAATTTTCGGGGTCAGCAGAGCGGCAGTACACGCAGCGGAAGTTGCAGCGATCCGTTACCGAGATGCGCAGGTCGGTTATCTGCCTTTCGAATTTGTCGTGCAGCGTCATATATTTGGCCAGCAGAACTTATGCAGCAAAATAAAAACCCGATTCGGTAAATAGAATCGGGCGCCGTCCGAAAACAGGTTCGGATGAGAGCTCCTTTCCAGATACCGGGAGGCGCGGGCGTTTCCACCTGAACCCTGAGCCTTCAGCGCTATTTTCAACCGCCACGATTGAAGGCGTCGTCTTTGAGGCCACTGGTTTTGTCTCCAGACAGGCGACAGAGATCGGAGTTACAACTCCAGTGTAGTCCTGTCGGAAGCATGCGGCAACGACCCGGGACGCGCGGCAATTCCGGTGTGATAGAGTTTGGCCACACCATGCGGATATTCATCCTGGGAGCAGGCGCGACCGGTTCTCTCCTCGCGGAATTGCTGCAGCGCCAAGGACACGATGTCTGGTGCGGCGATCGCGATCCCGAGCGGGCCAGGCGCTTTCTGGGAAAGAAAAGCACCATCGCGGTAACGGAAGTAAATGCGCGGAATCTGCCAGGGATTGTACGGGCGGCGCGCGGCTGCCAGCTTATCGTCAATGCGTCGGCTTCCGTTTTCAACCAAATCGTGATGCGAGCGGCGCTGCGACGGCGGGCCCATTATGTGGATTTGAGTTCTCACCTGACGCGCAATCCGTTTAAATCGGAACAGTTTGCGTATGCAAAAAAGTTCGAGGAAAAAAATCGGTTAGCGCTCATCAATACAGGTGCAGCACCCGGCCTGACCAACCTGCTGGTGAAACGCGCGGCGGAAGCGCTCGATGACGTGGAGTCTATACAGATCCGGCTATACGAGAGCACGGAAAGCGCCGATCCGATTTCACAGTGGTCACCGGAAGTGTCTTTCGACGAAGCGATTTCAAATCCGCGTGTTTATCGCAACGGAAAATTTGTCATGGAGAAGCGCTTCGCGGAACTTGAGAAATTCCGCTTCGCGGAGCCGATCGGAAAGGCCAACGTGGTACTCGCCGCGCAAGACGAAGTAACCACGTTGCCTTACCACATCCCCATGCGAAATATGGATGTGAAGATAGGCGGCAATGAATTTGACCGGCTGCGGCGCTGGTATAAACAGGGAAAACTGTCGAAGTCACGCGGCATGCAGAAGAAAAATTTTCCGCAAACTTCCTCGCCGCGAATGATCGCCAAATTAATCCGCCAGGGCGACTTGCAGAACGCGCGCTTCGCGGCGGCGGTGATGGTAACGGGCATCAAACGCGGCACGAAAGAAGATGTCCGCATGTTGATTCGCACGGATTGCGCGTTTCCGACGCTTTACCAAATCAGGCAGCAGGGAAGGTTCACCACTCCAGTGGCGTATGCGACGGCGCACATCGCCGCCTTGTTCATCAAATTTTTTCCTCGAGACCTCGCGGGTGTGTTTGCTCCCGAAACGCTGCCGCGGGAAATGCGACGCGCGATAATCGCGGGCCTCCGAGCCCACCGCGTGCGGATCAGGCACAAAACGACAATCATTCGCAGCACGAGCGAAGACGACGAAGAAATGTAGCGCTCAATCCTTTGGTGGTTCAATTGTGGATTGCTATTTCCCGCTGCGCCGCTGAGTTGCGGCGCCCTGATGGCGGTGCGATACTTCTTGTTCACCGGCAGACAACGGATATTTTCGTCGGTTGTTAGCTTTTGAGGGGGCGTTTATGGCATTCCGGGACAAATGGATAGAAAAGCGCGAGGCTGACCAGGCGGGGACGAACGGCAATCGCAACATGTCGCAGATGCATTTTGCGAGACAGGGTGTAATGACGGAAGAGATGTTGTTCGTGGCAGGACGGGAGAAGGTCGAGCCGGAATTGCTCCGCAGCGAAATCGCCCGGGGGCGCCTGATCATTCCGGCCAACGTAAACCATCGCAACCTCGAGCCGATGGGCATCGGCATCGCCACGAAGTGTAAGATCAACGCGAATATCGGAAACTCCGCCACGACTTCCGACATCGATGAAGAACTGAAGAAGCTGCATCACGCGGTGCACTACGGCGCCGACACAGTCATGGATCTTTCCACCGGCGGCGACATCCCGAAAATTCGCAAGGCAGTTATCGATGCCTCACCCGTGCCGGTGGGGACTGTCCCGGTGTATGAAGCGATTTCACGGGTACGCCGTCCCGAAGATTTGACCATCGGATTGATGCTGGAAGTGATCGAAGAGCAGGCCGAGCAAGGCGTGGACTACATGACGATCCATGCCGGCGTGTTACGAGAACATGTTCCGCTGGTGCGCAAAAGAATCACGGGGATTGTGAGTCGCGGCGGCTCCCTGATGGCCCACTGGATGGAGCATCACAAGAAGCAGAATTTTTTGTACGAAAATATTGAGGATATTTGCAAGGTTTTCAAGAAACACGACGTCAGTTTTTCGTTTGGAGATGGATTACGGCCGGGCTGTATCGCGGATGCCAGCGACGAAGCACAGTTTGCGGAGTTGAAGGTACTAGGCGAGCTGACCACCAAGGCTTGGGAGCACGACGTTCAAGTGATGATCGAAGGCCCCGGGCACGTGCCGCTGGACAAGATCAAGGAGCAGGTGGATAAGGAGATGGAATGGTGCCACGAGGCCCCATTCTATACCTTGGGGCCGCTGGTCATTGACATCGCGCCTGGTTACGACCACATCACCAGCGCGATTGGCGCGGCCATGATTGGTTGGCATGGGGCGTCGATGCTGTGCTACGTCACGCCCAAAGAGCATCTGGGATTACCGAATCCAGAGGACGTAAAGCAGGGCGTGATCGCCTACAAGATTGCTGCGCATGCGGCGGACGTAGCCCGGCACCGCCCTGGCGCTCGTGACCGCGACGATGCGTTGAGTTATGCGAGATTCCTGTTCGACTGGAACAAGCAGTTTGATCTTTCGCTGGACCCTTCCACGGCGCGTGCCATGCATGACGAGGCGTTGCCGGACGACTTTTACAAGGAAGCAAAATTCTGCTCTATGTGTGGTCCGAAGTTCTGCTCGATGAACATCACCCAGTTGGCGGACGCTGAGGGCGGCCATGACCAATCCGAAAGAAAGCAGAAATATGTAGAGTTACTAGCTAAAGTTCAAGCCGCCAGTTAAGTACATCTAATTCATTCAACTGCAGTTTCTGCTCAGCGCCCTCACGGCGCGGAGTAGCCGATTCGGAAGCCCCAAAGTAGTCCGGTTGGTCCATCGTTACGGAGTTACTACTCCCGTTACCATTTCGAACAGGAAACGGCCACGCGGAATTTAGCTGTGGCAGCACTGTTAATATAAACAGACGGTTTCCCTCGTAACACAGGTCGGATGCAAATGCCCAGGCCCTCATCAATAGAACACGAGTTGTGTATGACCGATGCAGCGCCTTCGCCGGGTTTGCAGGTGCTGGTGGTTGACGATTCGCCGGTGTACCGCAAACTGGTGGAACATGCGCTGGAGGGTGGACCCTATTCGCTCCTGTTCGCCAAAAGCGGCCGTGAAGCTCTGGAATTATACGCGCGATACCTACCCGGAATCGTCATCACCGACTGGATGATGCCGGATCTATCGGGGTTGGAGCTTTGCCAACGCCTGCGGGCGGATGTACACCGTGGCTATACCTACATCATTTTGCTCACCAGCATCGCCGAAAAAGACAATGTTGTTAAAGGTTTGGCCGCCGGGGCCGATGATTATTTAACCAAGCCATTTGATCCCGCCGAACTGATGGGGCGCATCGGCGTAGGGCGCCGCATTATTGACTTGCACCGGCAAATCGATGCTAAAAACAAACTGCTGGAGGAGATGGCGCACAGCGATCCTTTAACGGGCTTGCCCAATCGGCGCGCTATCGAAGAATGGGCCGGGCGACAGCTTCGCGGCGCGGCGCGGCACGGGTTTCCGTACTGGGTGGTGCTTGCCGACCTGGACTCCTTCAAAAGCATCAACGATACGCACGGACATGAAGGCGGCGATGCACTGCTTCAAAAATTCGCGGAAATTCTGAAGACGGTTATTCGTGCCTCAGATATTTGCGGTCGGCTGGGTGGAGACGAATTTCTGCTCGTAATCACGCATGTGGAGGCCGACTCCATCAACAGAACCGTCGAGCGCTTCCGAGAAAAGCTGGCGGCGCAGCAGTTCGAAATAGGCAGTGAGAAAGTGACCATAACCGCGAGCTTCGGAATCGCCGGATTTCACGGCAAGGAAATATTGGACTTCAACACGCTGGTGCGCCGTGCGGACAAAGCTCTGTATGCCGCGAAGCGAGCCGGGCGCAATCTGGTCAGAATCGAACCAGAGCCGGCCCCTTGATTTGGCCACAGAGAGAGCTTTCCCGGCTTCCCAGAAAAACAACCGCTGGAATCCTCCACAAGGAGTGCGAATGGCATTCGAGCGCGTAGCTAGCGTGGGTGAAATCGCTCCCGGCAAGGTTCAGGAAGTCCAAATAGGCGGGAAAACGCTCGCCGTAGCCAACGTGGACGGCAAAATTTATGCGATCAGCAATACCTGCCTTCATCGCGGTGGGCCGTTGGGTCAAGGCACGCTGAGCGGAACGGTAATCACTTGCCCTTGGCACGGGTGGAGCTTCGACGTGATCAACGGCAAATTGAGCCACAACCATGCCGCCGGGGTAGCCTGTTATCCAGTAGAGGTGCGCGGGGAGGAAGTGTTCGCGGACCTGACGGGGAGCTAGAGTCACGCTAAGTTACTGAAAAAAGGTATTATAGCTAATCGCACCAGTAAGTATCGGTCGCCAGCGATCGTCCTCGTTGATTTCGGGCCGGATCCGGATAACCCTCATATTTTGTTTCGCTTTTTGCCTCCTGCCGTGTATATTGCTGGCCGACTCGAAGCCTCGATGGCAATTCCGACCCCTCAACGTCATTACTGGATCTTCGGCGCGGACCCTCACCACTACCACTGGGATACCCTTTTCGTTAAGGGCAAAGAAATGTGGCACGGTGCGGGCTCCAAACCGGACGCTATCCGTGCTCTGAAGCAAGTACGCAAGGGGGACCGCGTGCTTTGCTACCACTCCGCACCGGAGCGCTCTTTGTATTCCATCGCGGAAATCACCCGCGACCCTTACCCCGATCCGCACGACCGGAAAGAGAAGAACCTGGTGGCGGATCTGCGGGCGTTCGATAAGTTACCGCGGCAGATCACTTTGGCGGAGATGCGTGCGAATTCCGCGCTGAAAAAAGTGAAGATGCTGAAAAACGTGCGCCTGGTGGTTTCGCCCATCACCGAAGGGGAATACCAGGAAATATTGCGGATGGCGGGAATTGTTGCGACGCCCGGGATACCCCTACCCTAAGCCCCGATGGGTACCTTGAGCCGCTACGGGATATTGCTCGTTGCCTTTGCCGCCTTCATGACGATTTCCACCCAAAAAACCAGCCAGGATTCGATGTTGAAAGGTATCCCGACCGGGAAAACTCACGTGCTGGATTTGAGTTACGCGATCAACGACAAGCTAGTGCCGTGGCCGGGGGACGAAAAATACTTCGAAGCAAAAACAAATGCCACGGTTGAGAAGAACGGGTACTTCACGCGCAGCTTCTGGATGCTGGAACATTACGGAACGCACCTGGATGCGCCGGTACATTTTCCGCCCGGTAAAGCCACCGTGGACCAAATCCCGGCGAAGAATTTTTTTGGTCCCGCGGTAGTGCTGGATGTGCAGGCGGAGGCGAAACAGGACGCGGATTACCGCCTGCCGGTGAGCGGAATCGAGAAGTGGGAGCGCGCGCACGGCCGGATTCCCGCGGGCGCTATCGTGCTGCTGCGGACCGGATGGGCGTCACGGTGGCCGGACGCCGTCAGGTACCGCAATCAGGATAAAGACGGAAAAATGCATTTTCCGGGATTTTCTGAGGAAACCGCGAAGATGCTAGTCGAACGCGGAGCCAGCGGACTGGGGTGCGATACGTTAAGCGCCGACTACGGAGCATCGCAGGACTTCGCGGTTCACCATCTGGCGCTGGGAGCGGGTTTGTATCACCTGGAAAATTTAGCGGATTTGAGCGAGCTACCGGAAGCGGGGGCATTTCTGGCCGTGGCACCAATCAAACTGGAGGGCGGGTCGGGCGGGCCAGTTCGAGTCTTCGCACTGATCCCCGGACGCCCATAGGTCCGCAACATTTTACGGGTTCCATACGTCTGAACTAGAGACTCCTGCGCAGGGCGGGTTCATGAAAAACATGCGGTTGCGAATCGGGGTGATCGTACTGGTGTGCGCGGCAGGTATAAGCGGAACCGCGCACCGCGCCAAAGCGCAGGAATTTCCGGTGGCGTCGCGAACCCTCAAAAACGGGATGAAAGTACTGGTGCAGAGCGACCACAACATCCCTAATGTCGCGCTGTACATCTTTTATCGCGTAGGCTCGCGCAACGAACGGCCGGGGACCACGGGCTTGTCGCATTTCTTCGAACACATGATGTTCAACGGCGCCAAGAAGTACGGGCCGGGAGAACTCGATAAAGCCATGGAAGCAAATGGCGGCGCGAACAACGCGTACACAACTCAGAACGTGACGGTCTACCAGGAATGGTTCCCGCGGTCCGCTCTCCCACTGATTTTCGATATCGAGGCGGATCGCATGCAAAACCTTAATTTCGATCCAAAGAAGATCGAGTCAGAGCGCGGTGTGGTCGCGTCCGAACGGCGCCTGAGCGTGGACAATGACAACGGCGGATTGCTGGACGAGCAGTTGTGGGCTACGGCATTCATCGCGCACCCTTACCAGTGGCCAGTGATTGGATGGATGAGCGACATCGAGCGCTGGACCATAGACGACCTGAAGCACCACTTTGAAATGGGTTATTCACCGAGCAACGCGATCATGGTGGTCGTTGGGGACGTCACCCCTGAAGACGTTTTTCAGTTATGCGAAAAAACGATTGCGCCCATTCCTGCACACGCACCGCCGGCTCCGGTGGCCACGGTAGAGCCGCCACAACTGGGCGAACGCCGCCTGGTGGTAAACAAGGAAGCGGAGCTGCCGTTGTTGATGATCGGATACCACGTACCGCAGACCAACCATCCCGATTTCTACGCCACCAATATTTTGCGCACGATTCTTTTTCAGGGTGAAAGCTCACGCATGTATCAACGGCTGGTGGATAAGGATCAGGTGGCGCTGGACGTGTCGTCTGCGGTGCAGCCGGCATTTGATCCCACGCTAGCGATTATCGTGGCGCAGCCGAAGCAGGGCGTGGATCCGGAGAAATGTGAAAAAGACATTTACGAAGAGTTGGAGCGAGTCAAGAACGCATCCATCACAGACCAGGAACTGGAGAAGGCCAAAAACATCCGCTTGATGGAGTTTTATCATCAGATGCGCACCATCAACGGACGCGCCAATACCATCGGAACTTATGAGGTGTTCGCGGGCGGTTACGAAAAGCTTTTTGACGCCGCCAAAAACTATGCTGCGGTGACCAAGGAAGATATTCAGAGAGTAGCGAAAGCATACTTTGGGGCCAACAATCGAACGGTGGCCACGCTGCTGCCAGACAATCAGGACAAGACAAAACCATGAGTATCCGCAAGCGTGGCTTTTATTTTCTTATGCTCGCGATGCTGGGGTCAGCCACGTCTGCGAGCCTGTCGGCGCAGTCGATTCACCTGCCGCCGCATGAAAAAGTTGTGCTCAAAAACGGCTTGACGGTGCTGCTGCTGGAGAGGCATGGCGTGCCGATAGTGAACTTCGTGGCCCTGGTGAAAACAGGTGCGGCCGCGGATCCAGCCGGCGAAGAAGGGCTGGCATCCATCACCGCCGAATTGTTGAGGAAAGGCACTGAAAAACGCACGGCGCAGCAGTTTGCAGTGGATCTGGATTTTACTGGAGGGAGTTTTGAAACGGATGCGGGCGCCGACTATTCCAGCGTTTCCGCCGAATTCCTGAACAAAGATATTTCTAAAGGTCTTGAGCTGTTTTCAGATGCGCTGCTGCATCCGGCGTTTCCGCAGACCGAAGTGGACAAACTGCTGGCACAAAGCCTGGACGCCGTGCGCGCCGCAAAAGACGATGCGCGCTCGGTGCTGGCCACCTATTTTAATGGCTATCTCTTCAGCGGCAGCGGTTACGGACGAACCGACAATGGCGACGAGGTTTCGCTGAAACGGATCCGCCGCGAGGCCGTAGTAAAATTTTACGAAACCTACTACGCGCCAGGTAATACCATTCTCGCGGTTGCCGGTGAGTTTCCGTCCGCGGAGATGAAGAAAAAACTGGAAGAGGTTCTCGGCCAGTGGCCGCCGAAGGCGGTTACGGCGAGTCAGGTCCCTGCCACGGCCCCGGTGAAGGGCAAGCGGCTGCTGCTGGTTGATAAGCCTGACGCTACACAAACATATTTCGCGATCGGAAATGTGGGCACGGCGGTGGGAGATCCAGATCGCGTGGCGATCAGGTTGGTGAATACGGTGTTCGGAGGACGATTTACGTCGCTTTTGAACGAGGCGTTGCGTGTGGAATCGGGGTTGAGCTACAGCGCGGCTTCTAATTTCGACTCACACAAGATGCCCGGGCCGTTCGGAATTTATAGCTTCACAAAAAACGAAAGTACCGTGCAGGCGATTGATCTGGCGCTCCAGGTCTTACAAAAACTGCATAAACAGGGAATCACGGCGGAGGAACTGGCGTCGGCAAAGAGTTATATCAAGGGACAATTTCCGCCCTCGATGGAGACTTCCAAACAGTTGGCAGAGCTGATTGTAGTGCACGAATTTTTTGGATTGGACGACCGCGAAGTAAACGAACTTGAAGCGCGCATTGAGGCGGTAACCCCGGTTATCGCGCAGCAGGCTATTCGGAAACATTTCCCCGCCGACAATCTGGTGTTCACCTTGATTGGGAAGAGTTCGGAAATAGGCCCCGCGGTCAAAAAGTATGCGGAAAAACAAGACGTGCGCCTGATCAGTGCGCCGGGATTCTGGCCGGCGCCTGTTGAAAAATAAGTACAAAATCTTACCCGGAGGATTCATGTTCAATCGATTTGTGACGATGGTGGCGTTTCTGGTGGCGTTTGCGGGCACGTGCTGTGCCGAAGACGTGCCGCTATTGGTGCAGGCTCCAACCTTGAGCAAGACCGAAATCGTCTTCGCTTACGGCGGATATTTGTGGAGTGTGCCGCGCGACGGAGGCGATGCACGGCAGCTCACGACGGCAGGACATGAAGCCGGACCAGAATTCTCTCCGGATGGGAAGTGGATCGCTTTCACCGGGGAATATGACGGAAACGTCGACGCCTTCGTGATGCCTGCCAGCGGCGGGGAGCCCAAACGACTCACCTGGCATCCGGGTGCTGACGTCGTGGTGGGATGGACGCCGGACAGCAAGAAAATTCTATTTCGTTCAGGTCGCGTGGCCTACGCTGATTTTGACCGCCTGTATACAGTAGCCGCGGAAGGCGGAGTACCGGAAGTGCTGCCTATGTGGCGCGGTGAGGAAGGCGTTTATTCCCCGGACGCGACACGGTTTGCGTACGTCCCTAATTTGAAATGGCAGGAGTCGTGGAAGAGATATCGCGGCGGGCAGACCACACCGGTGTACATCGTCAAACTGACTGATCTGTCACTGGAAAAATTGCCGCGCGAGAATTCAAACGACTTTGCTCCGGTGTGGCTGGGCGACACGATTTACTTCCTGTCGGACCGCAACGGCCCAGTGACGCTTTTTTCGTACGACACCAAAGGCAAGACTGTGAAGCAGGCGGTGGAGAACAAGGGATTGGACTTGAAGTCGCTTTCCGCGGGGCCCGATGCGCTGGTGTACGAACAGTTCGGCGGAATTTATTTGTTTGATCCGCAGAAGAGCGAGGCGAAGAAAGTTGAGATACGCATTGCCGGGGATCTGCCGGCCACCCGGCCACACTTTGAAAAAGTGGGAGAAAAGATTTCTAACGCCGCCATTTCGCCTTCCGGCGCACGCGCCGTTTTTGAGGCACGCGGCGAGATTTTCTCCGTGCCCGGGGAGAAGGGCAACACCAGGGATCTGACGCGCACGCCGGCAATCGCGGAAAGAGATCCGTCGTGGTCGCCGAACGGAAAGTGGATTGCGTTTTTTTCGGATGAATCCGGGGAGTATGCGCTGCACGTCGTGGATCAATCCGGCCTGGGGGCGGTAAAGAAAATTGACTTGGGCAAGCCAGGGTCTTTCTTTTATAGTCCGACGTGGTCGCCGGACAGTAAGAAGATTGCCTTTACCGATAAACGTTTGAATCTCTGGTATGTGGACGTCGAAAAGAGCGCTTCCGCGCCGGTGAAAGTGGATACCGATTTGTACGACGCGTGGGGCGTGCTGATGACACCGTCATGGTCACCGGACAGCAAATGGCTGACGTTCACGAAATTCTTGCCCAATCACATGCGCGCGGTATTCGTTCATTCCCTGGAAAGCCGGAAGAGCTCACAGCTCACGGATGGCTTGAGCGATGCGCGCTACCCGGTGTTCGACAAGGGCGGAAAGGTTTTGTATTTCACGGCGAGCACCGACCTGGGATTGGGGCTGACGTGGCTGGATTTGTCTGGATTTCAGCGGCCGGTATCGCGAAATGTCTACGCGGTGGTATTGAAGAAGGGCGATGCCAACCCGGTGGAACCGCAAAGTGACGACGAAAAAGCGGAAGCCGCGAAATCGGACGATAAGCCTAAGGACGCCGATAAAAAAGACACAGATAAGGAAAAAGACAAAGATAAAGACAAAGATAAAGACAAGAAAAAAGGCGCGTCGGATAAAGGAAAAACCAAGGAAGACGAAAAGGGTAAAGACGAGAAAAAAGAAGAACCCGTGAAGGTCACCATAGACCTTGACGGTATCGGACAGCATGTCGTGGCCATGCCCATCAAAGCGGCGAACTACGTCGCGCTGGATGCGGGAAAAGCGGGAACGCTGTTCCTTACTGAAATTCCGGACGTTCCGTTGCTGAACGGGCCGACGCCAGCTTCGGTGTCAAAGTTCGATCTGACCACAAGAAAGCAAGAGCCGTTTGTCGGTGGGCTCAGTGGATTCGCCGTTTCGGCCAACGGAGAAAAAGTTTTGTATCACCAGGGGCAGGCGCCCACGTGGTTCATTGCGGCGACGGGCGCAGCTCCCAAACCGGGCGAAGGAGCTGTAAAGCTGGACGAGATGGAAGTGAAAGTTGACCCAAGAGCGGAGTGGAACGAGATGTACCACGAGGTGTGGCGGATCGAGCGGGACTTTTTGTACGACCCGCACGCTCATGGGCTGGATCTGGCGGCTGCGGAAAAGAAGTATGCGCCGTATTTGAAGGGAGCGGGAGGACGCGCGGACCTGAATCACCTTTTCGTGGAGATGCTTGGTGAAGTGACCATCGGGCATATGTTCATTTTCGGCGGCGACATTCCAAAAGCGCCGGAAGTAAAAGGCGGCTTACTGGGCGCCGATTACAAAGTTGAAAACGGCCGCTACCGCTTCGCCAAGATTTTTAACGGCGAGAACTGGAACCCGGAATTACGCGCGCCGCTCACGCAGCCGGGAGTGGATGTGAAACTCGGGGATTATTTGCTGGAAGTGAACGGGGCGGATGTGCGGCCTCCGAATGATGTTTACAGCTATTTTGAGAATACGGCCGGAAAGCAAACTCGGATAAAAGTGGGGCCAAATCCGGACGGCAAGGAGGCGCGCGACGTCACGGTGATTCCAGTGGCTGAAGAAGCAGACCTGCGCAACCGCGCCTGGGAAGAGGATAATCGCCGCAAGGTAAACGAGCTCAGCGGTGGCAAGGTTGCGTACGTACATGTGCCCGACACTGCTAACGGGGGATTTCTCAACTTCAACCGCTTTTATTTCGCGCAGACGGACAAGCAGGCCGCGGTGATTGACGAGCGTTACAACCACGGCGGGGCTATCGCGGATTACATCATCGATTTGCTGCAACGCCCGCTCAGGAGTTGCGCCACGACGCGCGAGGGAGAGAAGTGGTGTTCACCGCTGGCGCAGATTTACGGACCGAAGACGATGATCATCAACGAGATGTCCGGCTCCGGCGGCGATGCGTTGCCATGGATGTTCCGCCAGGACAAAATTGGACCGCTGGTGGGCACGCGTACCTGGGGCGGGCTGGTGGGAATCGGCGGTTACCCGTCACTTCTGGATGGGGGCGGAGTCACCGCGCCGCGCGCGGCGATTTACGGGCTTCACGGAGAATGGGAAGTCGAGAATCACGGCATTGCCCCTGATATTGAGATAGAAAACGATCCGGCATCGGTTGCTGCGGGACACGACGCGCAACTCGAAAAGGCCGTACAGGTCACTCTCGAAGCGCTGAAGAAGAATCCGGTGGTGATACCGGATCATCCGCCGTACCCGAATTATCACAAGAACTAGCCAGCAAAACAGTTTTTTGATTTCCTTGAACAACGCATGGCCCGGATTCCGTCACCCATTCCGCGCCCCAGCGTTGTGATATTTTGTTGAACGCCTCACATGCCTGAACTTCCTGAAGTCGAAACCGTTGCGCGCGGGTTGCGGCTGACCATATTGGGGCGGCGGATATTATCCGTGACGCTGCGAAAGACGAATTTCATCGACGATCCTTCCTTGATTGAGCGTCACTTACCCGGGCGCCGCATAGAAGCAGTGGAACGCTATGGAAAATTCATGCTGCTGCGCCTGTCCGCCGCGCAAGGTGAGGAAAATTCCACGAACGCGGACAGCGCACCGGCTTCTTTGCTTGTGCATCTTGGAATGACGGGGCACATCGCTTCGACTGCTGCCGCGAAGCCCTGGGAAAAACACACTCACGCAGGCTTCGCGCTGGATGATGGACGCGAGTTGCGCTACACCGATGCACGCCGGTTTGGGCGTTTGGCGTATTTATCGGCAGCGTTACTGCCCGGCGAATTGGAAGGCTTCGGCGCCGATCCGCTCGAAGTGACCGCAGAAGAATTCGCGGCGCGCATGCGGTCGCGGCGGTCACGCATGAAGTCGCTATTGCTGGACCAGAGGGTATTGCGAGGAGTGGGCAACATTTACGCGGATGAGAGTTTGTGGCGCGCCAAAATTCATCCCGCGAAGCTGGGCGCGAACCTCAGTAAAAAGGAATTGGCGGTTCTGCATCGCGCGTTGCAGAAAATACTAAAAAAAGCCATCGTGCTGCGCGGATCTTCCATTTCGAATTTTGTGGATGCTGACGGCGAGCCGGGAGCGTATCAGCAGCATCATCGGGCGTACGGGCGCGAAGGCGAAAAGTGTTATCGCTGCGGCTCGATTATGCGCCGGGCGATTGTGGCCGGGCGAAGCAGCTATTATTGCCCCAATTGCCAGAGGGGTCCGCGTGGATTCAAGACCTTGCCCTTGCCAAGAAGAAAAGTACCCGCCAAAACATCGAGCGGGCGCCGCAAGAAGAATAGTAGACGGTCCAAGCGCAAAAGGGGAAAACGCTCGAAGCGTTGAAGCCTGGAAGAAATCGTCGTCGGCAAGCTCGGTGCGGAACACTATTGAGGAGAGGGAGATGAACTCAGGTCGAACAATGTTTGTTTTGTTTCTGGTGCTGATCGCGCTGGGCGTCCGCCATGTAACCGCGCAGACCGTGCCCAATGATGTGAACGAATACGCGGCCGCCGACGCGCAAATACTTAAGGAGATTCATGAGCACAGCGAAGCCATGGAAAACCTCGAGCATCTGTCGGACGCCATCGGGCCGCGGGTAACAGGCTCTTCGCAACTAAAGCAGGCCAACGAGTGGACCGCGGATATGTTTCGCAAATACGGGCTTACAAACGTGCACCTGGAGCCCTGGACGATTGCGCATTCGTGGACGCGCGGTACGGCACGCGCGCGAATCCTGAAGCCCACGGAGCATCCGCTGACCATCGCGGCGGCGGGATGGTCGCCAAGCACGCCGGGCGTGGTGCGTGGCCCGGTGGTGTACTTCGATGCCAAGAAGAAGGAAGAATTCGAGAAATTCCGAGGGAAGCTCAAAGGCGCGGTGGTGATTTACCAGGAGGCGACCAGCTTGTCGCCGCCAAAGCCGGAAGACTCCCGAAGCGAAGTGGTCCGCGCGATGCAGGAACCGCCACCGATGAAGGGTGAGCCGCCTGCGATTCCGCCGTACGCGGCCTTGCAGGAGGAGGCCAAAGCGCGAATGGCGTTTTTCAAGCAAGAAGGGGTAGCGGCGGTTTTGCGAGATTCGAACAAGCCGCATGCTCTGCTGAACATGACAGGAATCGGCGGAGAGAAATTCGATTTTGGCGCAATTCCGACAGCATTTGTAACTGGTGAAGGTTACCGCATGATTTTTCGCATGCTGAAACACGGTCCGGTGGAGGTTGACCTGGAAATGGCAAATTCTTTCAGCGAAAAACCTGTGGAAGTTTACAACACGGTGGCGGAAGTTCGCGGCAGCGAGAAGCCCGATGAAGTGGTGATGCTGGGCGCGCACCTGGATTCCTGGGATTTGGGCACAGGGTCGACGGATAACGGAACAGGATCGATGGCGGTGCTAGAGGCGGCTCGGGCGCTGGCGAAATTACCACTGAAACCAAAGCGAACCATACGTTTCGTGTTGTTCACAGGCGAAGAAGAGGGCTTGGTGGGATCGGTGAAATATGTAGAAGCGCACAAAGCGGAGCTCGAAAAGATTTCCGGAATTCTTGTGCACGACACCGGTACCGGCCGGGTGTTAACCCTGGGGTTGCATGACAATTATCGGGATCGAGAAATTGTGGATCAGGTGATCGCGCCATTGCGCGAGTTAAAACTAGAGGAACCGAGTATGCAGCGCTCATTTGGAACGGACCATGCTTCGTTCGATGACGTGGGCGTACCCGGCTTCTGGGCCATTCAGGACAGTGCCGAATATTCGAAGACGCACCACAGCCAGTCGGACACCTTCGATAAGGTGTGGAAAGATGACTTGAATCAGGGCGCGCAGGTGCTGGCCGCGTGGGCGTATAACACCGCGCAATTGCCGGGAATGTTGCCTAGGCGGCCCGTAAACGTTGCCGCAAAGAGAGCAGAGGCCACGGCGGAAACGAAGAAAGTTGAAGAAGCCAACGCGAATGCGAAATCCGTGGACGCGACTCATCCCGAGGCGATCAAGCCCGATCCGATCGGCGACATGGATACGAAGATTCTGGCGCAGGTGAAGGCTGACGAGCCTGAGTTGAAAGCTAACCTGCAATATTTGACCGATCACATCGGGCCACGGCTGACAGGTTCTGAGCAGCTTGAGTTAGCCGGCAAATGGATGATGATGCAATTTCTGCAGATCGGACTGGCGAACGTGCACCAGGAGCCGTGGAGCATCGCCAATCGATGGTGGCGAGGTCCCGCCACGGGCCGCGTATTTTTGAGCCAAGGAAAGGCTGGCGAGGAACCTGTAGCGCTGAACCTCACCCTGGCGACCGGTGGCTGGTCTCCGGCCACGAACGGAACCGTGCGAGGACCGGTGGTCGGCCTGGCCGTTGAAAAAATCGAAGACCTGCAGCAATACAAAGGCAAATTGGCGAACGCGATTATCGTTCTGGGAAAGCCCGTGGAACTGAGCCCACCCGGAAATCCCATGCTGACTCCGTGGGGAAAGGAAACGATTCCTATCGCGTTTCCCAAAAGCGATAAGCCCTTTGATTTCGCAGCGTATTTAAAGTTGCGGATTGCGGAGTTCAGCTTTTTCTCCGAAGAAAAGGCTGCTGCGGTACTGATCGGCTCTGAAAAATGGTTCGGTCTGGAAAATATGAGCATCATGGGAAGAAATTATCAGCCGGGGGCAATTCCGACTGCGTTCATTTCGCGAGAAAATCTTACGGCGCTGTGGCGGCTACTCGATGAGGGCGCGGTGCAGGCGGAAGTAAATATCGGCAGCAGCTTCAGCGGAAAGCCAGTGGAGGTTTACAACACCGTTGGCGAGATAACCGGCAGCGAGAAACCGGATGAGGTGGTGATTATTGGCGCGCATCTGGATTCATGGGATCTGGGAACAGGTGCCACGGATAACGGGACTGGTTCGACCGCTCTTCTGGAAGCGGCGCGAGCTTTGAAAAAGACAGGAGTGAAACCGAAACGTACGATTCGATTTGTCTTGTTCACCGGAGAAGAGCAAGGATTGAACGGTTCGAAGGCCTACGTGGCCAAACACAAGGACGAGCTGTCGAAAATTTCCGCTGTACTGGTGCACGATAGCGGCACTGGAAAAGTTCTAACTGTCGGGCTGATGGGAAATTATGGCGCACGGGAGACAGTGGATCACGTTTTGTATCCGTTGGCGCGAGCGAAAGAAATCGGGTTAGCTGAGCCGACGCTACGCAAGGAAGATGGCAGCGACCACGTGCCATTCGACGAAGCCGGCGTTCCGGGGTTCTGGTGCGTGCAGGAAATCGCGGACTATGACAAGATGCACCACTCCCAAGCAGACACGCTGGATCATGTGCGCTGGGACGATTTAGCCGAGGGTGCACAGGTTTTCGCGGTGTTTGCGTACAACGTAGCGGAGCTGCCAGAGTTATTGCCCAGAAAACCTGCAAAGTAAGCGCGCCATGCGCGGTTATTTTTCTTAAGGTAGGCAGAATCCCAATGTTTTTATGAGAGTGGTATTGCAAAGGGTTAGCCGGGCGCGGGTAACCGTTGAGCAAAGCGTCGCGGGAGAAATTGGAAACGGGCTGATGATTTTGCTCGGGGTGGGCACCGCGGACACGGCCACAACCGCGGCTTCCATGGCGGAGAAGGTCGCGCAACTGCGCATCTTCGAGGACCAAGCCGGCAAGATGAACCTTTCCCTGTTGAACGTCAAAGGCAGCGCGCTGGTGGTGTCACAATTTACGCTTTATGGAGATGCGCGGGGACAGCGGCGTCCGAGCTTCGTGGCCGCTGCGCGCCCCGAACAAGCTAAATTGCTTTACGAAGAATTTTGCGAAGGACTGCGACAGCTGGGAGTAACGGTCGAGACAGGAAGTTTTCAGAGAACAATGTCAGTGGACCTGGTAAACGAGGGCCCGGTAACGATTCTGCTCGATTCAGAAAAGACATTCTAGTCGACGCGATAGTGAAATGTATCCAGATGGACAGGCATTGATCTCATGGCGCAGAAGAAGCAAATCCGCGTAAGCATCGCATTCCAAAATAAGTCGCTCAAAATCCGCCCGGCAAAACGCAGTGATGCGGCGATGCTAGCGGAACTCTCCGGCCAACTGGGGTATCCCGCGGAACCTGCGGAGATGGCCCGGCGGCTGCGAAATATCAAGCCGCCGTCGCAGCACGCCGTGCTGGTGGCGGAGTCAACTGAACGCAGAGTTATCGGCTGGGTGCACGTCAGCCTGTCGCCGCTTCTTGAGGTGGACCTCCGCGCGGAAGTAAATGGATTGGTGGTAGCTGACAATGAGCGAAGTCGTGGGACCGGTGCGGTTCTGCTGAAGGCAGCCGAGCAATGGGCGCGCCGCCACAGATGTAAGAACATGTCGGTGCGGTCGAATGTAATGCGCGAGCGAGCGCACGAGTTTTATCTACGCAACGGCTTCGAGCACTACAAGACGCAAAAAGCGTTCCGCAAAGCGATTTAAGCCATACTCAACCCCTTCAAGTCAATTTAGTGCTACCCACGCACTCCGAGATTAACCCACGAGACGCCGGCCAGGCTCGGGCAAATCTGTCGTTCGCGGCAATGTATCGTAGTACGATATAATTAGTCATTATGACGAGAAGCGTCACAAATGCCGAGTACGGTGCTCTGGCGGAGTTACGCTACCGCATTCGTAGGTTCCTGCAAGCGGGCGACGAGGCGGCACGCCGGTCCCACTTGGAGCCGCAGCAATACCTGATGTTACTGGCGATTCGCGGCTTGCCACCGGGCACAGACGCAACCCTGCGAACGCTGGCAGGCCGCATGGCTTTAAAGCATCACAGTGCCGTGGAGCTAACGGACCGACTGGAGGCCCACGGGCTGGTGCACAGAATCCGCAGCGGCGAGGATCGACGAGAGGTGCGATTATCGCTGTCGGCCCGCGGCGCCAAGCTACTGGAGCAAGTGGCTCGCCAGCGTATTGAAGAATTGCGCACGAGCGGTGCGACGCTTGCGGATGCCATCCATGTGCTGGTCAAGCGTAGCGGCCGAACGCGAAAACTCACGCGGAAAATTTTATCTACAAACAGAATCGAGGGGAAATCGCGCAGTTAGTTCTTTGAGCATGTCTACCTCCCCAATCTCACAGCTGCCGGCAACGATTCCGTCCCCTGCCACGCAATGGTGGCAAGCGCCAGCACGCCAGTGGCGGGCTCTGCGAGAGCAGCGCGAGGAGCAGGTGTTTCTGGTGCTCACGCTGGTCATTGGTGCGCTGGTCGGGCTGATTGTAGTGGCGTTCATCGTAATTACAGAGCGCTTCGGCGCGCGATTGTATCCGCCCGGCGGAGCCCCGTGGCGCAGGCTTCTCGTTCCAGTGTTGGGCTCGCTGGGGATGGGATATTTGCTGTACCGATTTTTCCCCGATGCGCGAGGTAGCGGCGTTCCTCAAACGAAGGCGGCGTTGTGGGCGCGCGGCGGTCGAATTTCTGCCGGAACGGTATTTGGAAAGTTTTTCTGCACTTCGGCGACGCTGGCGTGCGGAATTCCGTTGGGCCGCGAAGGGCCCGCGGTCCAGGTGGGCGCAGGGGTCGCGTCGATGTTGGGGCGCTATCTGGGGCTACGGCCTGAAAGGGTAAAAGCGCTCATACCAGTCGGCGCAGCCGCGGCCGTTGCCGCGGCGTTTAACACACCGCTCGCGGCGGTGGTGTTTGCGTTAGAAGAGGTGGTGGGCGACCTGCACGCACCGGTGCTGGGTTCAGTGGTGCTGGCTTCGGCGACTTCATGGGGAATGTTGCGGTTGCTTCTGGGGAACGATCCGCTATTTCAGGTGCCGCAATATCAACTGCTGCATCCTGCGGAACTCGCCATTTACGCTTTGCTTGGAGTGCTGGGTGGGTTTATATCGGCGGCGTTCACCAGGTTGTTGTTATGGCTGCGCGCGTGGTTTCTAAGGCGTCCGCGAAAAACAGTCTGGTTTCAACCCATGGCGGGCGGATTGACGGTTGGATTGATGGCGTGGTTTGTTCCACAAATCCTGGGTGTGGGCTATAAATATGTCGGCGCGGTCTTAAACGGCGGGATGGCATTGAAATTAATGATTTTGTTGCTGGTCCTGAAACTGTTTTCCGTGACCATCAGTTACGCGTCGGGTAACGCGGGCGGAATTTTCGGGCCCAGCTTATTCCTGGGAGCAATGTTGGGTGGAATCGTGGGAACGATGGCGCATCACTTCGCGCCTGGTTATGTAGCTGCCCCCGGAGCGTATGCGTTGGTAGGCATGGGCACCGCATTTGCGGGAATCGTGCGCGCGCCGATGACCTCGGTGTTGATGATTTTTGAAATTACCAGGGACTATGCGGTTATCGTGCCCCTGATGATTTCGAATCTGGTGAGTTTTTTTATTTCAACGCGGTTCCAGCCTGAACCTATTTATGAAGTTTTGGCGCACCAGGATGGCATTCATTTGCCAACGTCGGGGTCTCGAGGGCAAGAGGGGCAGCGCCAGGTTTATCAGGCGATGCATGCTGCGACGGAAGTCTTGGATGCGCGTGCCACGATTCAGGAGGCGCTCGAAAAAGTGTCTGCCAGCCAACTGCATGCCTGGCCCGCCTGCGACGACGGTGGCGTGATTGCGATGGTCGGCCTGGGAACACTCCAGCAAGCTTTGACGGAAGGAGTGACAGAAAGGCCTTTGAGCGAGATCTTCAAAGCCGGGGAATTTCCCCACGTGCATACCGACCATTCGCTGAATATAGCGCTCGATCGCATGGGTGCAAGCCAGTTGGACGTGCTGCCGGTAGTCAATCGAGCCAACGTACACAAGTTGGAAGGGATCGTAACGCTGCAGGACGTTCTGAGGCTTTATGGCGTGGGGCCAAGAGAAACGAGCATAGCTTCCGGCGAGCCCAGTCTCCCTGCACCTTAGCACTAGCGAAAAGTATCGCCAGCGGGCGACTACAGCACCGGCTAGAAACCGCCGCCACCGCCCCCGCCAAATCCGCCACCGGAAGATCCGCCACCGCCGAATCCTGAACCGCCCGAACTACGCGGCGCGGAAGCCATCACGCTGCTTGCGCGGGAGGACATGGCGTTCAAATTACTGGTGAAATTGACCGGGTAAAAGACTGGGCCGGTGCCGCCGCGATACCAGCCTGGAGGTTCCGTCACGATGCCTTGAAACGCTTTGCTCCAGTTTTTTTCCACGCCGAGCGCCATGGCGAAGGGCAGAAACTTTTCAAACATTTGCGGAGTTTTGATCATGCGATTGAAGCGATCGGATTCGACATGATTGAGAAAATCTTCGAAGCCCAGAACATTTTCGAGCGCCCGTGTCCCCTGCTCGGTATGCGCGGGCATGAACCATCCAAAAGCGCAAACGACCAGCGCGCAAATGATTCCGCCGATGATAAACGGCGTAGCAGCCATCCCTAATGCCGAAGCCAGGCCGGAGCCACCCCATATTGAGAGCACGCCGATCGCAATGCCGGCGCCGATGTACGCGGACCGCACACTGTCGGGTCGCCGGCGATAATAACCCTGCGAAACCAGCGATTCGAATATGCGGCTCTTCAGGTCGGGAAGGTTTTTGTAGAAGCGGTTTTGAAGACTATCCATAGACACCGTTTCGCCCACGGTCCCGGCGGAAAAAAATCCGTTCAGCAAAACCTGTTCGTGGGGCTTCAGGGCGGTCCACAGCGGGCGATTCTTTTGCACAACGAATTTGTAGTCTTTTTCGTGGAACAAACCGAGCATGCGATCTTTTTCAATTTCTTCGATGACGATGTATCCGCGCACGGCAAGATCGACGATCGAGGCGGTGATGTCGCGCATGTCGACGGAGTCGTCCACCAGCGTGCCGGCTTCGCCAGGCGTTAGAAGAGCTGGCGGGTCATATTGCGCGGCGATGGGCCGCAAGCGGGGATCGCGGCCGCGCGTCCACCACAGCCGGAACATTACAAAGAAAACGATTATCGGTAAGAGCAGCGGCCAATTACTGCGAAGGAAGCGCCCGACCAAGGTTAGCACCGAGGGCTCCTTGATCAGGCCCTTGTCAAAA
Source organism: Acidobacteriota bacterium (assembly GCA_030774335.1). GTDB lineage: Bacteria > Acidobacteriota > Terriglobia > Acidiferrales > UBA7541 > Acidiferrum. Next base: position 30,059 of record JALYLI010000118.1, read on the forward strand.
GCGACGGCCACCGTCAAGCCGGCGTGATAAGGAAGTGGAGCGGTGGTGCGAACTTCCACGCCGTTGGCGGCTATGTCCGTTTCTGCGTCGCCCGCACGTGAACCGTAAGCGCCCGTGAAAGTTGTAGCGCGAATGTTGCTGGCTCCGACTGGCAATAGGATGGTGGCGCTGGCGGACTCGATAGGCACGTCCCACTCGTCGCCGGTGACGTTCCAGTAGAGCTCGTCGTGATCTTCAAAAAACTTGATGGCGTCTGAAATGGTGTATTCGATGGAGATGGTGTGTACGGAATCATCGGCCTCGGGGACGTATATCTTGAGCTTGCGATAATGCCGGACGCGGCTGGAGTCGAATTTTAAGGAGTGGCCGTTCGAATCGAATACCCGCTTCACATCGAGAAAAAGCGTGTAGTTCAAACCTTGCGGGGTGACGTATTCGATGGGAATGGAGCGGTACAAACCGTGCCATGGCCCGCCGATGAAGTGGGCTTCAATTTTCTCGGTGACGTCAATGGTGCCCTCATGGGTAACGATAATATGCGCGTCAAAATTCTGGATGCGCAGTTCCTTGGCGCTGACGGCAGCGCCCGCGAAGAGCCAGCTTGCGGCGATTAGCACGAGAAGCGCGCCGCGAAGGATCCCGACGGGAAAAGCAGGACTGCGGCCAGGCGAAAAGTTGAGTTTCTGTACCGGAATAATAGTTGAAGCTAAGTCTTGCGGTGATGTGGGAAATTCAAAAACGCCAAGCGGGAGATTGGCGCTCCCAGTAACATGCAAACTCAAAATTTTAGCAGGGCAAACTTCAGGCATGACGCACCAAGTATGCTTTGCTCATGCCGAGGCGGCAGGAGTATTGAAACTGACCTTAGGGGCTTCACGTTCAGCGGGCGCGGTGATTTCAAAGAATTCTCGCGGCTTGAAGCCCAGCATATTGGCGAAAATGTTGGTAGGGAACTGCTGGATTTTTGTATTCAGATCACGCACCACGGCGTTGTAATAGCGGCGGGCATTCTGAACGGTGTCCTCGATCTGGGCCAGCGAAGACTGCAGCGCTGTGAAACTTTCGACGGCGCGCAACTGTGGATAAGCTTCCGACAAGGCGAAAAGACTTTTTAGCGCGCCAGTCAGCATGTTTTCGGCTTGCGCTTTGTCGGCCGGGGTGGTGGCGCTCATGGCGCGATTTCGGGCGTTTATGACCGCTTCCAGTGTGCCTTTTTCGTGCGCCGCGTAGCCCTTGACGGTTTCGACCAGATTGGGAATCAGGTCGTAGCGGCGTTTAAGTTGAACGTCAATGTCTGCCCAGGCATTGTCGGTCTGGACTTTAAGGCGTACCAGCCCGTTGTACATGCCAATTACAAACACAAGGATCAGAACCAGAATACCGAGGATGATAAAAACGGTCATGGGCAGGACCTCACGTGCACGCAAATAGTGGGAGCGCCAACGGCAACGCGCCGCGGTTCAATATACGTGGTCGCTGCTACAGGTGTAAAGCGGGCGTCAGCTCCACAAGGGTCCGGGGCTGCTAGTACCGCTAGCGTATATTAACGAACTAGTTTATGCTGCGCGTTGGACCAGCGGCTTTCTCCTCCGCTCTACATTTACGCACCAAACGCCGTTTCAGTGGCAGCCCGCACAATGCTCTTCAAGACGATCAGCGCCTCCGTGTATGGCATCGACGCCTATCTGGTCGAGGTCGAGGTGGACGTTGGCTCCGCACGCATGACCGACTTCAACGTGGTCGGCTTGCCCGACAATGCCGTGAAGGAGAGCAGGGAACGCATCAAATCGGCGTTGCGCAATTGTGGATTCGAATTTCCCCATGGCCAGGGCGTGACCATTAACCTTGCCCCGGCGGATGTTCGTAAGGAAGGCTCGGGATTCGATTTGCCGATGGCTCTGGGCTTGGCAGGCTGCATGGGCCAATTTTTTGGCAAGCCGCTGGATAAGTGTATGTTCCTGGGCGAGTTGTCGCTCGATGGAGGTGTGCGCCCTGTACGTGGCGCACTCTCGGCAGCACTGGCCGCGCGCGAGCGAGGGCTGAAAGCGATTGCCGTTCCGGAAGCCAATGCGCGGGAAGCCGCCGTAGTGGAAGGAGTGGAAGTGTTTGCGGTGAAGAGCCTGCCCCATGCGGTGGACCTGGTGAATTCTCCCGAATCCTTCAAGCCGGTGAAAGTGGATGCGAAACAAATGCTTTCGGAAGCCGCGCTGTACGGCGTAGATCTACGCGACGTACACGGGCAACAAGCAGCCAAGCGCGCGCTGGAAGTTTCCTGCGCCGGCGGCCACAATATCCTGTTTATCGGCCCTCCTGGCGCCGGAAAGACCATGCTGGCAAAGCGCATTCCCACAATTTTGCCGCCGATGACGCTGGAGGAGGCAATTGAGACGACGCGCATTCATAGCGTCGCGGGAACGTTGGACGATAACCGCGGACTGGTAGGCACCCGGCCGTACCGCTCGCCTCACCACACCATTAGCGACGCCGGACTGATCGGCGGAGGCGCCGTGCCCCGGCCTGGCGAAGTATCGCTGGGTCATAACGGTGTGCTTTTTTTGGATGAGCTGCCGGAATTTCAGAGAAACGTTCTGGAAGTCATGCGCCAACCGCTGGAAGACGGCGCAGTAACAATTTCGCGCGCGGCAATTTCAGTGACGTTTCCTTCCCGGTTTATGCTCGCGGCGGCCATGAATCCTTGCCCATGCGGATATTTTGGCGATCCTACCAGGCAGTGCCACTGCACGCCGCCGATGATTCAGCGCTATGTGTCTAAAATTTCCGGCCCTTTGCTTGATCGTATCGATATTCATATAGAAGTGCCGGCGGTGAAATACAAGGAACTACGCGCACCGACCCTGTCCGAAGATTCCGACGCGGTGCGTTTGCGCGTCATCGCGGCGCGGGAGCGTCAGCTCGAGAGGTACCGGGGCGAGAAAAAAACGTATTCGAATGCACAAATGCTGCCGAAGATGCTTCGAAAACACTGTTGCATCTCTGTGGAGGGCGAAAAATTACTCGAAAATGCGATAACCCGGCTGGGGTTGTCGGCGCGGGCGCACGACCGCATCCTGAAAGTGGCGCGCACGATCGCGGACCTGGATGGGGTAGAGAACATTGCGCCCAAACACTTGAGCGAAGCCATTCAGTACCGCACCCTGGACCGCTCCTACTGGTCATAAACCAAGGTTTCGGGCGTACCAGTTATCAAGATCGAACGAAATCCACTGTTAAAGGTATAATCCCGCGAGCGGGCGTGCCATGAGCAGTGCGGTGTACCAATGAATCCGGATAAGGCCTGGAACATCACGGTATGGCGACATTGCTCCATTGACTCTATTTCGGCCGCTGTGTTACGGATAAGGCGCTCTCCAATGCCGCTTTACACTACTTTGGTGCCAAACAACCGATAGATGGCGGACCAAAAACACCTCGACGTCACGCTGGACACGCAGGTCGACAGCGTCAACCTCGCTGAGGAGATGTGTCTGCGCGTCGCGGAAGCCGCGGGTTTCGATGAAGATGACTGCTACCGCATTGGAATGTCCGTTCGCGAAGGCGTGATTAATGCTTTTCATTACGGGAATCAGGAACGTCCAGAGAAGAAAATCTATCTGGCAGTGGACCTGACTCCCGACAAAATGGTTATCCACGTCTTGGATGAAGGTAAGGGTTTCAAGCTTGAGGATGTGCCCAATCCATTGGCCGAAGAGAACTTGTTGAGCACTTCGGGGCGCGGAATATTTTTGATGCGATCGTTCATGGATGAGTTTGACGTGGTACACGGCCGAACTGGCGGAGCGGAAATTATCATGTCGAAGAAGCTGCCCGGCCAGGACAATCATGCTTCCAACGATAAGGATGGCCAGAGCGCGGCACCGCATCAGGCCTAATGAAAACAAATGGAGTGAATGAAGTAGAAAGGGACCATGGCTCTACTGCAAGCCACATATCGGGACGCTGGAACTGTGACGGTGCTGGATTTGAGCGGCCGGATAACATTGGGCGAGGGCAGTGCATTGCTGCGAACGACGATTCACGAACTCCTGGAACAACAGCGTTTGAAAGTTCTCGTGAATCTCGGAGACGTCAACTACATCGACAGCTCTGGCATCGGTGAACTGGTGAGCGCCTACACCACCGTAAAGAATCGAGGCGGCGAATTGAAGTTGCTGCACCTGACGAAAAAAGTGCACGACTTGCTCCAGATCACCAAGTTGTATACCGTTTTTGAAGTGCATTCCGAGGAAGTAGCGGCAATCCGCAGTTTCGATAAAGCTTCCGAGTAATCCACACTCAGGACGTATTTCAAGTAGTTTCCAAATCTCCCATGTGCCCGACGCTACCGCAACGTGACCGTTTCACCATGTCGAATGATTCCACCACAATATGGATTGCCGAGCGCGCAAAAGAACTTGGCTTCGCGATGTCGGGGATAGTTCGCGCGACAAACTTCCCGGAGCTTGCTCGGACTGGTGAATGGCTCGAACGGGGCTATGCCGGCAACATGAAGTATCTGAGCGACGCGCGGCGCGGTGTTCTACAAAGTGCCATGCCCGGTGTTCGAAGTGTGATTGTTTGTGCGCTGATGTATAACACCGCGCATTCGCGAACGTCACAAGCAGCTGAGAAAATGTCAGCTGCACGAACGGGAGGTGAGTCTCCGCGCGGATGGATTTCGCGCTATGCGTGGGGAAGCGATTATCACGAAGTGCTTCGTGCCAAGCTGGAAACTTTACTTGCAGGGCTGCGCGATCAGTGTCCTAAACCTTTTAAAGCGCGCGTTTATGCCGATACTGGGCCGTTAAACGAGCGTGTGCTGGCCAGGCATGCAGGCTTGGGCTGGCTGGGTAAAAACACTTTGTTGCTGAACGAGCAATTGGGTTCGTACTTTTTTCTGGGCGTGATTTTAACCGATCTCGATTTGCAACCCGCGCTTGAAACTGCGGAGGCTGCGCTCCCGGACCGCTGCGGCACCTGCCGCAAGTGCATTGACGCCTGTCCGACGCAAGCGCTGGTCGAGCCTTACGTAATGGATGCACGTAAATGCATTTCGTACCTGACCATCGAGTTGCGCGGGCCCATCCCTGTCGAGTTCCGCGAGGCAATGGGACAGCACACGTTCGGATGCGATATTTGCCAGGACGTGTGTCCCTGGAACCGTAACGCTCCGGTGACGCAGGCGAACGAATTTCAGCCGCGGACTTACGAGATGAAGCTTTCTCAAACGCTGGCGAGTGCCGGCGCCTGCGAACCGGAAGACGAAATGATTGATTCCGGCGGGACATCGGCCCCGTTTCGGGAGTGGTTGTTTTTACCACGGCTGGAATGGCTGGCTTGTTTAGACCATCATGAATTTAATAAATTATTTCACCGCAGCCCTATCAAGAGAACCAAGTGGAGGGGGCTGGTGCGAAATGCCTGTATTGCATTAGGGAACTCCAAGCTGACGAGGAAAACAGAAGCGTGCGAACGAATTCTGGCGCTCTTGTCACGGTTGGGGGCGTCAGATGATCCGGTGGTCGCAGAGTCTGCCCAATGGGCAGTTTCGCGCATCCAAGAAAGTGACGGGCGGCGTGACGAACACCCGGCAAGCTGCGCCATCGGCGAGTTGGCTCAGTCGCCGAGAACAGTTGCAGGGACTAAATCAGAAGGGCAAGCGTTATAATTCCTCGATTGCCGCCGGGTTCGCCTGCAATGACTCTTGCCACAATGGCAGTAGATTGGATTCTTTCTAAAGCCCGGGAATAGACTCAAAGCCGTCACGTTTCAAAATCTGAGGAGGAACAATTCGTGGCCTTTACTTTACCGCCGTTGCCGTATTCATTTGACGCACTGGAACCGCACATTGATGCCAAGACAATGGAGATTCATCACGACAAGCATCACGGAACCTACGTTACCAATTTGAATAAAGCCCTGGAAGGGCATGCTGATTTACAGTCGAAGTCCATTGACGACCTGTTGAAAAATCTGGAGGCTGTCCCTGAAAATATCCGCAACGCGGTCCGCAACAACGGGGGCGGCCATTGGAATCACTCATTGTTCTGGCCCCTGATGAAGAAGGGAAGCGGGGGCGAACCCAAAGGTGATCTCGGAACTGCGATCACTTCCGCGTTCGGCTCGTATGCCGGCTTTCAGGAAAAGTTTGCCGCGGCGGGCGTGGGCCGCTTCGGCTCCGGGTGGGTTTGGCTGCTGCTAAAAGATGGCAAACTGGGCATCGACTCCACTCCCAACCAGGACACGCCGTACTCATTGTCCGGCGGAGGCAAAGCGGTACTGGGACTGGATGTCTGGGAGCACGCGTATTATCTGAAATTCCAGAACCGTCGCCCGGACTACATCAAGGAATGGTGGAACACCGTGAATTGGGAGAGGGTTGCGGAACTCTACGACGCGGCTAAAAAATAACAGCACGATTCATATGCAAAAAACAAAAGGCCTGCCCGAAATGGGCAGGCCTTCTGTTTATAGTTAACAGAGGTATCAAGCCATGCAGCGTTTGACCAGTGGCAGCACATTCGGATTAGATGCGAATCCGCTTGGCAGCTCGCCGTAATCGCCGCGTTCACGGGTAGCGACCGGGACCGGAGCGCTGGAGTGGCGTGACGCCTCGCGCACCAGTTCCAGACGGCCGCGAACCCGGAATTTCGCGAGCAGCGAAGACACGTGAAATTTCACGGTGCGCTCCGAAAGATTAAGATCCGCAGCAATCTCCTTATTCGCCAGGCTGCGCATGATTCCACCAAGCACTTCATCTTCGCGGCGTGTCAATTTTACCGACGAGCCGGCGGAACGGCCAGCCTGCAGCAACTTGTCAGCTTTTTCTTTCAAGCCGTCCAGGAAATCGCTCTCGGCTTGCACCATGATGATGTAATCGTTAGGCGATTGGCCGCGCACCATGCAGTGCATGGCGAGCAAACCGGCGGCTTGGTCGACGGGAAACTGCCCATCAAGACCTGACTCAACATGAAAATGCGCCACACCGGTATTTTTCTCGTAGAAAAAATACATCTCGCGAGGCGTTACACCCCGCGCAGACAGATGTGGTTGTTCGTTTCTGCGGATTAGCTTCACGTAAACCCCTCCGAATACAGCCTCGACCACGGCCGAGCCCATAAGTTTTTTTGCGATTTGCCCCTGAGCGGGGCCAGCTTTCACAGACTGACTACCAGGTAAGCAGCAAGCAGAGGCCAAGGTTGACAGTTGTTATCCCGTCGCCCTTGAAAAAGGGCACCCGACGCTCCACCTGCGACCATTGCACCGAACTGCTTCAGCAGAGCAAATTTTCATCCAAACTACAATTTATTATATCGGAACAGAAAACAAAGAACTTAACGCAGCTAACAAAGATTCACACACACAAAGCGCTGTAGGAATTGCACGGCCCAAGCACATTTTCCCTTTTTTACGGTTCATTTCCGGCCATTATGAGATGATGCGACACTGCAATCGTCTCACAGGTGAAACTCTGGCGTTGTTGTTAAAAGCTGAGAGTTAGATGCAGCGTGAACAGTCAGTTACCTTGAATTACCTGTGGAAATCAGTTGCCCACATGCCGACTCCAACGGAGAATCATTAAGCAATGATGCGTGTTTGATTGGGCGAAATGAGTTCGTACTGCATATTGCGCCAGCGCATTTTCCTGCTAACCAGCGAACAAGCGAAATTAAACAGGTACAAAAACGGAATTGCGGACGTCAGCAGAATATGGATCCACGACTGACTCATGATTTGCGCCCGTGAACCAGGTAAAATTTCCGTTACCGCCACCACGCGCAAGCTCGCGCGAATAGCGGACAAAAGGAAAATGAAGAACGTGAGTGCCGCGATATGTAGCGCCGGCCGCTGCGCTACGGCGTCGCCGATCGCCAGGCCGATACCCAAGAGCACCGTCAGGCAATACAAGAAGTGCGTTGCGGCGGCAGCAGCCCAGATCTTCTTGGCATACACCCTTGTAATCAAAATCTGCCGATTGGTGAATTCAACGAGTCCGGCAAAGTCAGTCTCCACAAAGGAAAGCGTGAGGCATTCAGGCACAAACAGGATGGAACGGCCGGTGCGCTCGAGGGCTGTGGTAAGGGAGTAGTCGTCGCTCACCGAAGTACGCCAATCCTCCAGCACGCCGATTTGTTCGAAGATGGAGCAGCGAATGGCCGAACCGCCTCCCCAACAGAAATTCTTGCCCTTTTCGGTCAGCATAGTAACTATCGGGGCATTCCAGGCAGCCAGGAGTGCCGAAGGCAGATTGCTTCGATTCGGTACCAGCCAGCGCATCGTTGTGGTGGCGCCGACGCGGTCATCGCTGAGGGGTGCAGTGAGACGTTGCAGCCAGGTTTTGCCCGGGCGCCCATCCGAATCGGCGAATACCAATATTTCGAACTGGGGCGGAAGTTGTTCGATGGCCACGCGCAAGTTGTTCACTTTTTCGCCGCAGTCCTGTGGTTCATTCGCGATGACCAGGTGCGCTTTTGGTCGTGAGTTGGCGATGACGCGTTTCAAGATTCCCGCAGCAGGGTCTGCAGCCGACGCCAGTATGAAAAAAATTTCGTAATTCTGATGATTGAATTCGGTAAGCGCCACCAGGTTTCGTTCCAGTCCTGGCTCGACACCCTTGCAGGGGCAGAGTACCGCAACACGTGGGGCATTAAATCCCGGATCGGTCAGCATGCGCCGGCGAACATAACCAAGCCACTGCAAGCCCTGCCAGATAAGGTAGACTCCGACAGCGATCTGCACCATGACCAGAAAATAAAAGAAATCTTCCATGTGCAATGAGAGTAGCAAAGTAAAATTGTGGCCGGTGCAGGATCTGAGCGGTTAGAATCGCAGCGGTTAATGGTGCATACGAAAGAGGCGATAAGGAGGGCTCAAAACATGCCACGGGTAGACAAATCGATGGTGACTTCGGCGCTGGAATTGCCGGGGTACCGCATCGTCAGAAATTATGGCATCGTGCGGGGAATTATTGTGCGTTCGCGCAGCATAATTGGAAACTTGGGAGCTGCGCTGCAAACTATTATCGGAGGCAACATCACAATTTTGACGAACCTTTGCGAGAAGACCCGCGAGGACGCCTTCGAATTGATGTTACAGCATGCTTTGGAGCACGGTGCGAACGCGGTGGTGTGCATGCGCTATGACGCCACGGAAGTGATGCAAGGCGTGACCGAAGTTCTGGCTTACGGTACGGCGGTGCAGGTGGAGCGCATCTCGTAGTCCAGAGCGCACCCATCGACAAACGAGGCTGGGCGGCAGGAATTTCGCGGCTACCGCGGCGTAGTTACAGATTTTGCTTGCGCGGCGGAAGCTACTACGTGAGTAGCAAGATCTTCTAGATCTCCCAGGGCCCGGCTGGCGGCGAAGCGAGCCTTTTCCATGAAAGAGGAATCCAGTAGAAACGCGCAGCGATCCACAAAGGGATGGTTGGCAACGCCGAAAGATTTTCGGGTGCGGCGCGTAGCGGAGTTTCGCCTGATCAATTGTTCGTAGATCTGCAGGTCTGTCTGAAAATCCATGGCATCGCCGACCGTCCATTTTTGCTGGCGGGCCAAAACTGTCAAAAATTTGCGCCGAAACGTTCCCATGTCTTTCTGCAACATCGGCCGTGGTTTTGATTTTTTCGAAACTGCTGGTTGGAAGCAGACTGTCGCAAAAGCCTGGACCGTGAGTGCCAAAAGGGCTTCGCGCTGCAGCAGCGCGAGGCGATCGCGATAGAGAGATGCGTGGACGTGCAGCGCATGGCGGCCATGTTCCACCACGTAGGAATCCACAAAGCGGGGAATGATGCGTTCGGCGACGAGAGCTTCAGGAAGGCGTTGAGCGAGTTCACCAGCCAGGTCAGAGACGTTTTGTATTGGGCCAGGCATGTGTGCGCGACCATGGTAGCAGGGTTTGTTTTCGCCGAGATTTGTCAACAAAGCAAAACGGGCGCGTTACCCGGTACGGTAGCGCGCCCGCCTCATTTCAGTTTTGTGAAAACCGGTGGCTCGATAGCCGGCCGCCGCGCTTAGTGAATCGCGCGCGGAGCGTTGGGGCCGACACTCTTCGGTTTAGGATCGGGAACAACCGGTGGAGGCGCCACCACTTCCTTGGACAGCGCGTGCTCCAGCACTTCTTCCAGAGTGCGAACATAGGTGATCTTGATGTCGCCGAGAATATCCGGCGTCAGATCTGCAACGGCATTGGGCTCATTATCGGCAGGCAGCAGGACTTCCTTGATGCCGGCTCGTTTGGCCCCGAGTACTTTCTCTTTCACGCCGCCGATCGGTAGAACGATTCCCGAGAGTGTCATTTCCCCCGTCATCGCCAGTCGATCGCGCACTGGCCGCCCGGTGAGCAAGCTCACCAATGAGGTGACCATCGCAGCGCCGGCGGATGGACCATCCTTCGGCACCGCGCCCGAAGGCACGTGAATGTGAATGTCATGCTTGCGGAAGAAATCCGGGTCAATGCCGTAACGATCGGCATTGGCGCGAACCCAGGTCAAAGCAGCGGTCATGGATTCCTGCATGACTTCGCCCAGGTGTCCGGTCATCGTGAACTGCTTTCCACCGCGCATGCGCGTGGCCTCGATGAAGATGATATCCCCGCCGACGGGCGTCCACACCAGGCCGATGGCGACGCCGGGTTTCTTGACGCGCTCTTTGACTTCTTTCTCGGTACGGAATTTCGGCACGCCGAGATATTCACGCACGATCTCCGGAGTGACGATCATCTTGTCCAGTTTGCCCTCGGCAATTCGTCGAGCCTGTTTGCGAGTCACGGTGGCAATCTCGCGTTCCAGGTTTCGAACGCCCGCTTCGCGAGTAAAACTGTGAATAATCTCGCGAATGGCGTCGTCGCTAAACTCCAGTTGCTCGCCGACCTTCAAACCATGCTCTGTGGCCTGCTTCGGTATCAAGTACTTGTGAGCGATGTGCAGCTTCTCTTCGCCCGTGTAGCCTGGCAACTCGATGATTTCCATGCGGTCGCGAAGCGGTTCCGGTATTGGATCCATCCAGTTCGCGGTAGCGATGAAGAGCACCTTGGACAAATCGAAGGGTACGTCGAGATAGTGATCGCGGAACGCATAGTTCTGCTCGGGATCGAGTACTTCCATCAAAGCAGACGACGGATCTCCCCGGAAGTCCCGGCCGAGTTTGTCAACCTCGTCCAACATGCAGACGGGATCGTTGGATTCGGCGCGCTTCAATCCCTGGATGATTTGTCCAGGCAGAGCGCCAATGTAAGTGCGGCGGTGTCCGCGGATTTCCGCTTCATCGTGCATGCCGCCCAGTGCGAGGCGCACGAATTTGCGTCCCAAAGCGCGAGCGATGGATTTACCCAAAGAAGTCTTACCCACGCCTGGAGGCCCGACGAAGCACAGAATCGGCCCCTTCATACCCGGCTGAAGTTTCTTCACTGCCAGGTAGTCGAGGATACGTTCTTTCACTTTTTGCAAGTCGTAGTGATCTTCGTCAAGAATCTCGCGGCCCTTGGCGATATCAATTTCCTGGCTGCCCGAAGACTTGGACCACGGCAAAGAGGTCATCCACTCGAGGTACGTGCGAGAGACCATGTACTCGGCAGACGCTGGAGTCATTTTGGCCAGGCGCTTGATTTCGCGATCGCATTCTTTTTTGGCTTCCGCGGTCATGCCGGCTTCTTCAACCTTCTTGCGAAGCTCGTCAATTTCCTGCATGGAGTCGTCGGATTCACCCAACTCCTTTTGAATCGCTTTCATCTGCTCGCGCAACAAGTATTCGCGCTGATTCTGGCCCACTTGCTCCTGAACCTGTTCGTGAATCTTTGAGCGCAGCTCCAGAACCTCGAGCTCTTTCGAAAGCTCGCGGATCAACGTCTCCAACCGTTTGCGAACGCTCGGAGTTTCGATCAGCTCTTGGCGCAGCATGGTGGAAAGCGATGGCAGCGTGCCAGCGATGAAATCAGCCAAACGGCCGGAATCGTCAATATTCGCTGCCACAGAGTGCAGGTCGTCGGAGAGCTGCGGAGAATGACTGACCACATCGCGGAACAGATCCTGCGCGTTGCGCTGTAGCGCTTCCAGTTCGGAGTCGGGCTCGGCGTTCAAATCGGGTTGCGGTTCGATGCGCGCGCGAAGGTACGGGCGAAGACTTATGAGGTCAACGATCTGTATGCGCTGCAAGCCTTCCAGGAATATCACCACATTCCCATTGGGCATTTTTACGGTCTTGTGAACTTTGGCGAGCGTGCCGACTTTGTGCAAATCGGCAGCAGCGGGATCCTCGACTCGCGGATCAAGCTGGGCCACGACTCCCAGGAGCTTCTCGTCTCCCATGAGAGCGTTCACTAATGCCAGAGAGCTCTCGCGCCCTACCGTCAAAGGCAGCACGGCACCGGGAAAGAGCACCGTATCGCGAACTGGCAGGATCGGGAGGAATTCTGGTACAACAAATTTTTTCTCAACCATGTTATCCCCTAGTCTAAAGCACGGAGGAGAAAGGGCCCGGGCTTATGAGCGTTAGATGCAACCGCAAAAAAAAAGGTATCCAAAGATGTAAGTTCAATTAGCACAAAATCTTAGTGTCCGAAGCTCAAGGATACAATACAGAAGCTACTCCTCCCGAAGGAGCTAAATCTAGGATGCTCAATGGGATAATAGGTGGCGATTTTCATGACCTATCCGAAAATTCGGCAGACTTGAGTTTTCTGTCGCCGAAATGTTCTTGTACATAAACAATCGCGTCCTTCTTTGACTTAATCAGCCCCTCGAGCTGAGCGTCCTCGAGAGAGCGCAGTATTTGATTGAATAGCGGCCCCGGGGAGTAACCCAATTGTTGCAGATCAATCCCGGTAAGCCAGCGGGGCGGTCGGATTTCTTCTGGCGGGGTCTCGTCCAGCGTTCGACGCACGAAGTCGAAGGCATCAAGGCGCCTGTGGCTCGAAAGGCAGTCCAATTTGTGCAAGGCAAGATGCTCGTCGAAACGGGGCTGACGGATGAAACGTTTCAAAGTAGATGGCCGCATTTTTCGGACATCGATGAAGCGCATGTGGTTCGCAATCAAGGCGATGATTTGATCGGTGTCCTCATTCGAAAATCTCAGCCGGCGGCAGATCGTTTGGGCTAGCCGGACACCGACATCCACGTGGCCGTCAAAGCGAATGCGGTCTCCAGTCTCTGAGACTGGTCTAAACGTCGGCGGCTTGCCAACGTCGTGCAGCAGAATGCCCCAGGCCAGGGTGGCAGGACTTCCTGCCTCAAGCCCTTCCAACATCAGCATTGTGTGGGTCCAGACGTCACCTTCCGGATGATACTGCGGGGGTTGCTCAACGCCTTTCATGGCGGCCACTTCCGGCAGCAGGAGTTTCAGCAGGCCCGTTTCGTGGAGCAATTCAAAAGCGCGATTGGCTGCGCCTTCGGTCAGCATCCTGGTTAATTCCTCGCGGATGCGTTCAACGGAAACCTGGTCTATTTCGGGAGCATGAAGGCGGATGGCCTCAGAGGTGGCAGTGTCAATCGGGAAGGCGAAACGAGCGGAGAAGCGCACGGCTCGCGGCATGCGCAGTTTATCTTCCGCGAAGCGACGGCTCGGTTCACCGATAGCTCGTATGATGCCGGCGCGTAAATCGGCCTGCCCGCCAACAAAGTCCAAAATTTCGCCGCTGTTATGACGCATCATGAGGCCGTTAATGGTGAAGTCGCGACGCTGAACATCCTGCTCGGGGCTCAAGGAGAAAACTACGCGTTCGGGGTGGCGGCCGTCGGCGGAGCCAATGTCGGAGCGAAACGTTGCAACCTCCACTTTTTTTTCGGCGTCGGGAACGACAATCACTCCAAACTGCGCGCCCACCGCGACGGACTGTGGGAAAAGCGCCATCACCTGGTCAGGAGCTGCGTCGGTGCTGACGTCGTAATCCGCGGGTTCGCGGCCCAAAAGCAAATCGCGAACACAGCCGCCGACGAGAAAGGCTTGATGACCGGTGCGAATCAGCGCATCGCAGATCGAATTGGCAAGTTCGCGAGGCGTCACCTTGCAATTATCCGTATAAATCGAGCGCACGCGATATCATGGTGTCGCATGCGGTGTTAACTGGAAGCTACTGTAGGGAAGTGAGTTTTGCCAGCCCGAGACTCAGCGGTCTTCCGGAGTGAAATCATCGCGCCGCAGGGAACCGCCAAATTGCACTTTGCTGAAGCCGAAACGATCGCGAAGCTGATCGGTGGCTTGGGTGAGTTTTTGCAACTTTTCGCGTTGTTCCGCGTGCAGCAGATCCAGTTGCTCCCCGCCATGCGTGAAGCCGCTGAGGATGACTCCCAGAAGACGGACTTTGCGAGCGCGATCGCGATGGATGCGAAGAAGCTCCTGAAAAACAACGTTGATGGCGGAATCCAGCGAGGTAGGTTCGCCGAGAGTGTTCGAACGCGTGTGCGTATCAAACCCTTCGTAACGAATCGTGAGAGTCAAAGTGCGGGCCGCAAGGCCTGCTTCGCGCAGTCGCTTGCAGGCTTTCTGGGAAAGATGACTCAAGATTGTGGTGAGCGCGCCCGGATCGTCAGTATCTTCGTTGAAAGTATGATTCTGCGAGATGGATTTGGGCTCTGCATCCATGACGAATTCGCAGGAGTCGCCGCCGCGCGCCTTGCGATAAAGCGCTGTGCCCCATAGCCCAAAAATTTTCTCCAGCTTTTCCTGCGGAAGCGCGGCCATTTGTTCCACGGTTTCAATGGAAAGGGCGCGCAATGCCCGCTCCGTGACTTTTCCGACGCCGGGGATTTTTCTCACCGGAAGCGGAGCTAGGAAGCGCTCTTCGCGCCCCGGGGGGACCCATACGAGGCCGCGCGGCTTGCCTTGGTCGGAAGCCACTTTGGCTACCAGGCGCGTGGACGCCAGGCCGCCGGAGCAGGGCAGACCTGTTTCGCCAGTAATAGTACGCAAAAGTTTGTGGGATGCCGCGAACGGGGGTCCGTGCAAACGCTCCGTTCCGGCAAAGTCCAGATAAGCTTCGTCAATGGAAACCATTTCCACGACGGGAGAAAATTTTGCGAGGATGGCAGCAACGCGATCGCTCCACTGCGTATATTTCGCGTGGTGGCCGTTCAAAAAAATTGCATGAGGGCAGAGCCGTCCGGCGGTACGGAGCGGCATAGCCGATTGAATGCCGTACTTACGCGCTTCATAACTCGCGGCGGTGACTACGCCGCGCTGATCAGGGCGGCCGCCGACAACCACTGGTTTGCCACGAAGTTCCGGGCGTTCCAGTAATTCCACCGAAACAAAAAAAGCATCCATATCGACGTGGAGTATCGATGCCGAACCGGCGGCGGTCAGCTCACTTGGTGCGCCATGCATCGCCCGAAATCGCGCCAAGTCCGGCATAGCGACAGGGTACGCCGGTTAGGGATGCGCGACAATGTGCCGAACCCCGAAGCCCTATTCTTCGGTCCGGGGCGGTAGATCGGTGGTTTTACTTTTTAAGGCAATCGTTCGGCCGCGATGACGCGAGGAATGCTGGCCAGATCGTTGGTGACACCAACGGCCGTCCACTCGCTCGAGTTCAGAAGCGGCCGCACCGCGAGAAGACTGTCGTGGCCCAATTCAGCGACAAAGACACCCCCGGGTTTTAAGTGTTGGGCGGCGAGAGCAATCAGATCCCCGTAAAGTTCATAACCTTCTTCGCCGCCGTAAAGCGCAATCGCAGGCTCGTGTTCACGAACTTCGCGAGGCAGTGTAGGAGCGTCTCGCCGGGAAATGTAGGGTGGATTGCTGACGATGAGATCAAAAGCAGCAGCATCAGGTGGACTGGAAGCGGGCGCCGTAACTTCCTGTATTAATGGCTGAGATAAATCCGCCTCAAAAAATCGAATAACATTTGCGACCGAATGGCGGACGGCATTCCTGCGAGCGACATGGAGTGCGGCAGTCGAAATATCAGTCGCGTAAATCCTCGCTCCCGGGAGTTCTTTTGCGAGGGCCACGGCGAGGCAGCCTGAACCGGTTCCAATGTCAGCGATGAGAAAACCATCGCCCGCGGTTTTTTGCGCCCGTCCAGCCCGCAGCTCCCGCAAGGCCAGGCGATCTAAAGCGACCTCGATTACGTGTTCGGTTTCCGGCCGAGGAATCAGCACGTCGGGAGTAACCTCAAACTCCAGACTCCAAAACTCCTGGTTGCCGGTGAGATGTTGTGTGGGTTCGCCATTTGCGCGGCGGGCGATCAAACACAGAAAAGCGTCCAAATCGTTTGCGGCGAGCGGTTCTTCTGGATGGGCATACAGCCAAGCGCGATCGCGTTGAATCACGTGAAGCAGCAGCAGTTCCGCCGCAAGTGTGTGAGATGCGACGTGCGCTTCACGAAGGCGCGAGATTCCAGTTCGTAGTGCGGCACGAATATCCATGGATGAAATTGAACGCGTTGCAGTGGATGACTGACTGCTACTCGAAACTTTCAGACGGTCGCGATCGTTACGCGGCGCCAAGTTCCTGATCGAGCCGTTCAGCTTCATAGTGCGAGACCAGCCCGTCCACCAACTGCGCGAGCTTGCCGTCCATCACGTCGGTGAGTTGGTGCAGGGTCATGCCGATGCGGTGGTCGGTCACACGGTTCTGCGGGAAATTGTAAGTGCGAATTTTTTCCGAGCGGTCCCCGGTTTTGATCTGGCCGCGGCGTTCCGCGCCGATGGCGGCCTGCTGCTTTTCCTGCTCCATTTCATAGAGGCGCGCACGAAGAACGCGCATGGCCTTGGCGCGATTCTTGATCTGCGATTTTTCATCCTGCTGCGATACCACTAATCCACTGGGCAAATGCGTGATGCGTACGGCGGAATACGTGGTGTTCACCGACTGGCCGCCGGGTCCTGAAGAACAAAACGTATCGATGCGCAAATCCTTGGCTTCAATCTTGATGTCGATTTCGTCTGCTTCGGGCAGAACAGCGACGGTCGCCGCCGAGGTATGAATGCGGCCCTGCTGTTCCGTGGCAGGCACGCGCTGTACGCGATGCACGCCGCTTTCGTATTTCAGCTTGGAATAAACTTTGTAGCCCTGAATCGCCGCCACAATTTCCTTCAAGCCCCCAAGGGAAGAAGGAGAGCTTTCGAGTACTTCGACTTTCCAACCGAGCATTTCCGCGTAACGTGAATACATGCGAAAAAGCTCTGCCGCGAACAGAGCGGCTTCGTCGCCGCCGGTGCCCGCGCGAATCTCCACGATAACGCTTTTTTCATCGTTGGGATCCTTGGGCAAGAGCAGCAACTTCAACTCGCGTTCGACAATTTCCTTGCGCGCCACCAGCACTTTTTCTTCGTCGTAAGCGAGTTGCTTCATTTCCGAATCTTCCGCTTCACCGATCATCTGGTGGGCGCCGGCCAGATCTTTTTCGATTTGCTTAAACTCGCGATGCTTCTCGACGATCTGTTCCAACTCGGCGTGTTGCTTGGCGACTTTCTGGAAATGCGAAGTGTCGGAGACTATTTCGGAAGTGGAAAGCTGCCGGGTCAACTCGTCGTAGCGAGCGCCCAGCTGATCAAGCTTCTCAGACAGAGTAAATACCGCCATAACATCCTCGCGAATCTTGTTACCGATTTGGGACTCTAGACGAACTACAGGGAAAGCCAAATTGATTGGCCTGATGGGAAGCCGCTAATAGAAGTTGGTGTTCACTGCCTAGAGATTAACAGTTTTTCTCCCGCGCCGCACAAGCCAGGTAGCGGCGAGTCCAGCCAGTACGAGTGCGCCGGTCCCGGGTTCTGGTATGCCAACAGGCGGTGGAGTGCCACCGCCCCCTCCTGGTGGAGGTGTACTTGAATTCTTCCCGCCACCACCGCCACCGGGAAGCGGAAAAAACGGAGCGACGGGAACGAAAGGTGCCGCTGACGAGGGCGTTGATTCAGTCGAAGCGCCAGGCGGAAATCCCGCCGGCGGTATAGACGATGCCGCCAGATACGGCGTCGACAGCGAAGGTGGAAAAATTGGAGCGTCAAAATCCTCCACCGTCGGCTCGACAAGAGCATTGGGCCTGACTGGCGAAACAGAAACCCGGTTTCCGCAACGCGCGCGAGACATCGAGTGCCCGTCCGTCAGCATCGCTTCGCCCTTGGCAAGCGCCAATTTGTGCCTGGTCCAATACACCGAATTTCCGATGCGATAAGAAACGTACATCAATTGTGGAGCATTCAGGGTTATGCGCCGAACTTTTGCGAGATCAAAGCTCGAATAGTGCTGGGCAACTACCGGGTCGGTGTTCACCGCTTGTCGCAATTCTTCGGAGGACTCCGTGCCTCCAGGAATAATTGAATATGGGAAAACCAGCCGCGGATTGCCGGTGGATGTCTTCATAGCGGAGGAAAGCGGCCAGATCGGGGCTTGGTACGGCACGGCAGTTGATTGGGCAACGGTATTAGAACTTGTGTCGAACGGCGAAAAAACCAACACCTGGCAGCAGATCACCAAAAAAACAATCGCCAGATATCTGCGCGCGAGCAAGGATCCGCGCATTTCTCCGAGAGTTTGCGCAATATGGTGGGTGCGCGAGATTGCACGATAATCGGAAAGACTGAAGGGCACCAGACACCCGAAAGAGCAAAAAGCTGGACGCAAACCTTGCGACGGCCTGATATTAGCACTAGTCCGCCTAGCACTACAGCAGCAAAATTTTGTAACCAATCAGTTAACATCCACCCCCAGGAAGGACCCAAACTTCGTTGCAGTTCCTTGGCTAAGGAAGTGTGCATTGATGCCTACCTGGATGTGTACTACGATTTGGTCCCCGATATGACCGAAGCAGTTCAACCAGCCATCCAAATCGGCGGTGCCTCGAATCGCCAGGTAATGGGCGGTGCGGAAGCAGGCTTTCTGTGGGATTTCTGGTATCCGGCGCTGCCAAGTGCGGAAATCACGGGCCGGAATTTAGCAACGGCGATGTTGCTCGAAGTGCCGCTCGTGTTGGGACGCACCTCGGAAGGCAAGGCGTTCGCGATGCGGGATTCTTGCCCGCATCGGGGAATCCCGCTGTCATATGGCCGGTTTGACGGAAAAGCGCTGGAGTGCAGCTATCATGGCTGGAAGTTCGATGCTTGCAGTGGCCGGTGCGTCGAAATTCCGTCACTTTCAAGCCACGATAAACTGCGCGTTGACCGCATCTTCGCCGGTCACTATCCGTGCGAAGAGCGCGACGGTTATGTTTGGGTTTACATGACCGCCGCGGGATCGCGAACGCCCGCCACAGTTTCGCCCGCGCCGGCGTTGCCGGTTTTCAGCGACAAATTCAAAATCACGAGGTTAGCCTGCGAAATCCCCTCCCACGTCGATCAGGGCATTATCGGCTTGATGGATCCGGCGCATGGGCCTTTCGTGCATCAATCGTGGTACTGGCGGAGCCGCCACAGCATCCACGAAAAAGAAAAGCACTTCGAGCCGATTCCCAACGGCTTTCGGATGAGCCGACACGAACCATCGTCAAATAGCGCGCCTTACAAATTGTTGCGTTATTTTTCGGGCGAAGCTACCACCACGATGATTGATTTCGTTTTGCCCAACATGCGGCTGGAAGAAATTCGCAGCGGTCATCTATGGTTTTCAAGCCGCGCCACGGTTACCCCGGTACGCCGAGATTTGTGCCGCATCGATTTTGTCGCCGCATGGAATCTTGTCCGCTGGATGCCTCTGGTCGTGCCCATTTTTCGAGCGTTTGCGAAAAGATTCCTCACTCAGGATCAAGAGACCATGATTCGGCAGGCGGCAGGATTGGAGCACGATCCCCATTTGATGTTGATTGACGACGCGGACCGGCCGGCCAAATGGTATTTCGCGCTAAAAGCTAATCTGCTGGAGTCAAGAAACAGCGGCTTACCGATGGCTCATCCCATTACTGGTCCGGTCACGTTGCGGTGGCGTAGTTAGGTTATTAAATAGGCCGGGTAATGTTAGGGAAGTCCAGCCAGACTTTTATTCCGCAGAAATGAGCGCCTTCGGTACAGATGGGAGTCGTGACTCCCGCGCGCACATAGCACGGCGGGCCTACATAGCGCGCCAGTTCGGGATGTACCTCGCGCAGTTGCTCGAGCTCATCCATCGAACACTGATAAATTTCTTCCTGGGCATTGAAACAGGTGCGCATGGTCCATTTATGCAGCAAATGGAGAAGTGATCCGGTTTCCACCACGCGAATCGATTTTGCGTTGGGAAGAAGATACAGGGCCAGTTCGTGCGGCACGCCGCGATCGAGCAACTGATTCTTGGCCTGCCAGGCGTCATGCATGGCTCGTTCGTATATTTCCATCGCTCGCGGATTTTGTTCCAGCAATTTCGGGATGATGAAATCTGGCGCGTGCGTATCCGTCAAAGTTAGCAGGGGGCGTGATCCTGGCACCATGCGGTGGCGCTGGTCCTGGCTGTCCGCGGTATGGCTGATTTTTTTAGCGAAAGTGTAATTGACGTGCTGCAGAGCGCGCATCATGGGTGCATGCACGCCGACATTCAATATTTCCAGGCGATATAGATTCCGCGACGGATTGAGCAGGCGATCGATGGCTTCCGGATCAGGGCATTGCGCTTCGGTAAGCCCGACCACAGCGCGATAGGATTGAGCAATTACCGGCGACGCGTGCGCGGAATAATCGATCAGTCTGGAGGTTTTTCCGCGGAGGTTGGAATCGAACTCCCGGGCGAAATCATCGCCCGCAAAGCCACGGTGGCCGTTAAGCGCTGGCGAAGTCCAGTTGGTATGGGCATTTTCGCGGCCGGCCCACTCGGGTAATTCTTCGAGGGGCTCGGTGCCGAAGCGGTCGAAAAATTGCGCATCAATTCCCCGGACGTGCGCGACCATGGCGCCAATTACCGCACGCGCTTCGTTGGGTGTGTCGCAGGCGGTGCTCATGCGCCACAGCCGATGCAGCACAATGCCCGACACGGTGTGAACCATGGTGGTGAACGCCGCCACCGGAAGCACATAGCGCGCCACCTCGATGGCACGCTTTTCGGCGGACCGTTCGATCTTGTGAGCGCGCTTGGGATGCGACATCGGTCCGATATGCCAGATGCCGCTCAATATTGCTCGCGCGTCTGCAACCAATAACGCTGAAAGCTCGCGGTAGTAATCCCAGGCTCGCGCGATCGCCGTTTCGTAAATCTCCTTGCTGCCTTCATCAAAAAAAAGTGACAGGGGCGGCACGTACGCGTGCGCGCGATCCAGTCGCACATATCGCTGGCTTTGCTGTTCTGAATTGTAGAAAGGATGGGCGTGAAGAAATGACCATACAAACTGGCGACTGATATTTTCCAGGCCAAATTCAAAATGGGCGTGCTGGTAGACGGTATGGTGGCCGCTGTAGAAAGTACCCGCACCAATATTAACGCGCTGTTTGTCGGTGATTTCTTCCGGACCAACTAGTTTCGAGGCATAGCAAGTGCGCGCCGCGGCTATGGCCGAGTCAAAGGGGTGCGCGAAAGAACTGCGCAGCGTTACGAGTGGCGGTCCGGTCTCCACCAGTTCCCCGGAACGCGCGCCTTCGAACATGCGGGATTGATCGGCCACGATGGAAGGCTATTCTACACGCACGGCGATGCAGAGACACCACTCCGTGAACACGGCGTGGCGCACTGCATAATTTGCGGCAGGAAATTACTTCTTGGCGGCAGTGGCTTTGGCAGCGGCGTCGGCATACTTCTTGGTGAAACGCTCGACGCGGCCGGCGGTATCAATCAGTTTTTGCTTCCCGGTAAAAAAGGGATGACAGCTCGAACAAATTTCCACCTTCAAGGTGTCGCCCTTGATGGTCGAGCGCGTTGGAAAGTTGTGCCCGCAGGCGCAGTGCACGGTAACAGCATGATAATCGGGATGAATTCCAGGCTTCATGAGGCTCCAATCCGTTCGCGTCCGGTCTGCACGGCAATGTAGCCGAATAGTGCCGCGTCGCTAGGTCGCGAGGTGAATAGAGATTATACGCGACCTGTCAAAGGTTTGCGAATGTGACCCAGTCAGAACTTCAAATGCAGAATCGGAGAAACGTTAAGAAACGAAGGTGCATCCCACCCGGAAACCGCCCAGTTCCGTGCGTTGTGTCCACACCGGCCTTAGGTTGACACGCACCGGCGGAAGAATCGGCACATGCAGAACAGCGAGAACGTTTTCAGTTAAGCCCTCTGGAGAATCGACTTCGAGCGCAACTCCGCCAAAGCCCAGGTCCAGCACTCGCGCGCGTCGCGCTGCTGGTTCTCCAAGAACTGCATAGGCGTTCGTCCCGGTCATGGATACTCGTTCTGCTTTGCGTGGCGTAGTAAATGCGCGGGGAATCTGTGAAATTGTCGATTGTTTTGGCGAACTTTCCGAAGCCGCTGGGGTCGAAGTTGCCTGTGGTGCCGGGCCCGCTGCTGTGTCCGGCGTTTTTTCCGGCGCGCGTTTTGTCTCGATGGAAATAGGACTTGGTGCCGCCGCCGATTTTTCCGGAGCGGGAGCAGGGGCCACCGCAGGCTGCGCCTGCGCGGGTTCGGCCGTCCGCCCGTGATGAGCATGTTTCCGCTCATAGAGCCGCTCGTCAGCGATGCGGATCAGATCTTCGGAGCTATCGGCATCCTGCGAATAATTGGCAACGCCATGATCCATCCCGACGGTCACAAGGAGTTGCAGTGATTTCAAACTTTCCGCGAACACTGTTTCAACGCGGCGGCTTAAACCCAGGGCCTGGAGTGCATCCGTTTGCGGTAAAATCAAGGCGAACTCATCGCCACCGATTCGAAATGCCAAGTCAGAAGTTCGCAGCGCCTTTTTCAAAGTAGCTGCGGCGACGCGTAACACTTCATCGCCTCGCGGATGTCCATGCTTATCGTTCACTTCCTTGAATCGATGCATGTCCATCATGACCAGCCCGAGCGGCAGGTTGTAGCGCTTTGCTCGGTTTAGTTCCCGGTCCAGGGACTCGTTAAAAATGCGGCGATTATAGAGGCCAGTCAGCGCATCCGTTACGGCATTCAACTGAATTCTTTTGAGCTCGTCATATTCGATAAGCACGGGAACGCGGAGAAGACCGCCGGTCGAAAGTACATCCATTAGCGCGGTCTTCAACGATACCGTCCGCTTTAGCGCTTCGCTAAGCTGGCGTCGCCGGAGGAGCATTTCTTCCCATAGCTGCAGACATACATTTTCGCGTAAATCGAGGTGTGTTACGGCGCGGAGGTAGCGCTGCAGAAATTGTCCCCTCGCCGGGACATCCAAAGTCTCGAGCGTGTCGGTGAGCAGTTCGAGGTAAGAATCTTCTAAAGACGTACGGGGTGGCGCTGGGACGCCGGGGCTGGGCATATGGGTCTAACCTAACCTTTGCCTGTCCCCGCGGGGGTGGGGCGAAACACTGAGGCTACTCCAAGAGGGAGCATGCCGGAGTCCAATTGCAGTGAAGCCAACCCTAGCCACTCTCGCCACAGAAGCAGGAACCTGAGTCGCTATACTATTACAAAGGCAGGGCATACATCAATGCGAGTCGGAGATGGACTTGGGATAAAGAGAATGGCTTGGCTAGGCGGCCAAAAACGACCGGTTGTTTAGGCGCAAAAGCGCACAGATTTACTCAATTGCTCTCAGGAATTCCAATCCGAAAAGACGCATTTCACCGACCGTGTCCTGTCTCAACACCCGTGCAGAGATGGGGGGTGTTTCACTGGGTACGATGCTTGAGGAAGCCGGTGAAGGGGCGGGAATGGTTAACTGAACGATCTGGTCCCGTCGCAGTTGATATGCCGACGTAATACAAGCCCCGGTGGCGCTGACGTTCAGTGTCTTCGTCAACTCAATGAAGTCGGTTCCTGTGGCGTCGGTCGCGCGAAGGAAGACGGGAACCTGCAGGCGGAGACGAGGTGATCGCCGTGTCGAAGATGCATCCAAGCTATGGGTTTCCTTGAAGAGGCCTATTTCCACTTTCGCTCTCTAGTACTGGGGACCTAGTACGGATACTTGCATCTTTAGTGCCAGAGAACCGCCTCCCCACGCGAGTCTAAGATACATCGAATGAGAAGTTTAAGTAGAGAAATTGCTTCGTGGACTGGCCGGTGTAAACCCCGTCTTCTCGCTATATCCACTTGCTTTCCGCTAATGTGCAAATGGAACGCTTTTACCATTGACACTCCATAACCCCTTTGCGAGTATGAGCCAAGGTATAGGAAAATATTTGCCACTCACTAACGAACCCGATGGGGCTGGGGCGTCTGAAGACGGCACCGGGTTAATTCTTGGCGTCGAGACCTCGGACACGACGGAACGTACCGTTTTGCCCGAGGGGACTTCAGACGTGCTACCCATAAGTCTGGTCCACGGCCTCATGGACGCCGTGAATAGCTCGCTGGTGGTGGCGGACCGTGACGGGCGCCTTCTACTGTTGAACCAACGCGCACGAAAATATTTGCTTTCCAAAGGGTTGGACCAACAGGAAGGCTTGGATTTGTTTGAGGGCATTTTAAAAGTTGATCCGAGTCATATCTTCAAACTGATCGAGAGCGGAGAACACCGCGTAGAACTGGACGTCACACTCGGCGAAGCCAAAACTCGTGCCTTGGTGAAGTGGATGCCCGAACCGGACTGGCTCGTGGTGCAGTTGGAAATACCAACGAAAGAAGAAAACATCGCCGCTTCAGAAGCCGCCACCCAGGTCACCGTGCAGGAATTACTGCAAGAGCGTGAAATTACCTATCGAAATCTGCTCGCCGCGTACTTAAAGCTTCAGGAGGTGAACCGACAGAAAACAGTTTTTCTCGCTTCCGCGGCGCACGAGTTGAAGACGCCATTGGCGGTTATCAAAGGCTATTACGATCTTTTGTTGACCGGCTCGCTGGGACGCTTGTCCGACAAACAGCAAGACATACTCGAGGAATCCAAGGACAGTTGCGAACGGTTGGTACGGCTGGTTTCGATGTTCCTCAACTATTCCGCACTCGAGAGCGGAAAGCTGGTGTTACAGCTCCGCGAGAATGACTTGCGTGATTGCCTTGAGGAACTGTCAAAGCGATGGTCGGAGGCATTCCAAAGAAAAGGCGTAAAGCTGGACACCAGTTTCGATCCCTCGATTCCGACCTTTCGATTCGACTATCAAAAAGTGCAGCAGGCCGCCGCAAACCTTTTGGACAATTCCCTGAAGCATACTCCGTCGGGGGGAAGCGTGACGTTGCGTGCCGGACCACACTTCTGGGAACGTCGCGTCGCTGGGGTTGCGCCCACGCAGGAAAGACGCCGATTCCGTTTGCCACGTCCAAACAGCGTGGAAGTTAGCGTTACCGACAGTGGCCCGGGAATCGCCGCGGAGCATCACCAGGAGATTTTTGAAGACTTTGTGAGAGTGGACCGCAACACCTCTGGTATGGGCCTGGGCCTGGCTATCGCCAAGCGGCTTATTCAGGCGCATCGCGGCAAGATCTGGGTCGAAAGCGAACATCAGCGCGGCAGCACCTTCACATTTCTGCTGCCCATGGATCCCAACTAGTTTTGGAAAATTTTCAGCATTAGAAAGGAAATGTTCATGGCTGCCAAGGAATTAAAAGAGAAAATTCTCGTCATCGACGACGAGCCGAGTATTCGCAAATATTTGCAGACACTCCTGGAAGTCGACGGCTTTGATGTCGAAGCTCTGAGTTCCGGAAGGGAAGCAATCGAGAAAATAACCGCGGGAGAACGACCTGACTTCATCATTCTCGACGTGCTGATGCCGGAATTAAACGGCATCGAAACACTCAAAGAGCTGATGCAGATAGATCGCAGCCTCAACGTCATTATGCTGTCGTGCTCCAATGAAGTCGGTACCGTCGTGGAAGCCATACGCATCGGTGCGCACGATTATTTGACCAAACCTTTTGAGAAAACCGAGCTTGACGCGGCCATGCTCAAGTCTCGCCAGAAAAAACAACTGGTAACCGAAAATCTCGCTTTGCGCGATTACTGCGAACAGATCACCGAAGACATCAGCTTTCTGGCCGCCAGCCCTCAGATGGTGCGCATCCGGCAGCAGATTCTGCAGATTGCACCTGTGGACGTGCCAGTTTTTATTTGCGGCGAAAGCGGCGTCGGCAAAGAAGTGGTCGCGCGCATGATTCATCTGCGTTCCAAGCGGCGCAGCCAGCCTTTCATCAAAGTGAATTGCGCCGCTCTTCCAGGAGAATTGCTGGAATCCGAACTCTTTGGCTTCGAACAGGGCGCATTCACTGGTGCGGTCCGCGCCAAGCCTGGCAAGTTTGAATTGGCCAACAAGGGCACGATTTTTCTCGACGAAATCGCGGAAATGACCACGCACCTGCAGGCCAAACTTCTGCACGTGCTGCAGGATCATCAATATTCGCGTCTGGGTGGCCGGCACCTCGTGGACACTGATGTGCGCGTTTTGGCGGCCACTAACGTGGATGTGCAGGACGCCATGAAAACGGGGCGGTTCCGCGAAGATCTCTACTACCGGCTGAACGTGCTTTCCATCAACGTTCCTCCGCTGCGAGAGCGCACTTCCGAAATCCCATTGCTATTCCGCCACTTCCTGCAGAAATACAGCGAAAAGTTCGGCAAGACACCGCAAGGGCCTTCGAAATATCTTCTGGATGCCGCAGTGAATTATCCGTGGCCAGGCAATTTGCGTGAACTGGAAAACTTTGTGAAGCGTTACGTGATTCTTGAAGACGACGAAGGCAGCTTGCGAGAGTTGGTGGAAATGTCTTCCGCACGCCAGCGCACGTCTCCGCGGGCCGAGCCGGTGGTACATCGCGAGCCGCAGGGCCTCAAGGCCCTGGTGCGCGGCCTGAAAGACGAAGCTGAAATGGAAGCGATCGCTGACGCCCTTGAAAAGACGCGCTGGTGCCGCAAGGACGCCGCCAAGATGCTGGGCATCAGTTACAAAGCCCTGCTATACAAAATGCGTCAGTTCAATCTGGATACGCCGCGAACGCGACGCGCCAGCGTGCCGTCGGCCAAAGCGGAAGAACCGGCCACCGTCGTCATCGGAAGCAGGAACGAATAGCTGGCGGCCTAGTACCAAGGCGTTAGTCTTTGAACAATGATTTGCGCTGCGTTGCTCTTGAGCATGGCGGCGCTCTGCCTTTTGCAGTAACTTCACAGTCAAGGAGACGCGGCCGAGGATCACTTTGCGGTTGTCGCGTGAACTCAAGGATGGGGGAAATGGCGGAACGTCGTAATGCTCGCCGGTACGACTTGTCCCTTCCGGTGATGGTGCGTATTCCCACCGAAGTGAAGCACTTGCAGGAAGGCGAAACTCGCGATATCTCCACCCGCGGGCTTTACTTTACTATCGAACAGGATCTTCAAGCCGGTTCAGAACTCGACATTACCTTGACGCTTCCATCCGAGTTAACCCACGGATCCGATGTGTTTGTCCGTGCGGCCGGCAAGGTTGTGCGTGTTGATCCGCGCAGCGAAGCCCGCAGCATGCGCCTTGGCGTGGCTGCGGTAATTGAGCGCTACGATATTATTCGCGGGGAAAGCACTCGCCAGAATTAGTCAAAGTTCTCACCAGTCCTGCGGTTACAATCAGCTTTTTAGCACCTGACTGTAAGTTTCCGAATTCCGGGGAATAGATTAAGGACAACCCTGCCGGCTAATCTGATTCAGTTTCTCGATGGCTTCGCCATTTCCTTTTTTCGCTGCAGCCTGAAGCAAAACCTTGGCTTGATCGCAGCTCTTCGGGACGCCGCCGCCAATCAGATAAAGTCTTGCCAGCGCGACCTCGGCAGCGGTATTTCCTTGGGAAACTGCCGACCATAAAGCACGGACTTGATCCTGCGGGTCACGACTGGCGGAGTCATCTTTCCAGGTGCCAGCCGGTACCGATGAGCCAGGCCGCGCATCTTGAAATGTGCTGTCCGGTTTTGTCGTGGGACCAACGGGGGCGCTATAGCGGCCGTCGGTGACAGATCCTGACGTCTGGCTGTTTCCCTGACTCCCAAGGGCAGGCGCCATGGACGGAGATTGCGGCCGCGGTTCCTCGGCGGGCTTAGGGGCCTCGGTGGCCTTTGGCGGTTCGGACTGCGACGTCTCCGATGTGCTCGACATTTTCTGACCCAGAGAAATCAACGACTGGCCTAATGCTTCCCGATAGCTGTATAGAAGAACTGCCAGGACCGCGAGGCAAACGGCGGCTGCCGTTATTGCTAATCCACTACTGCGAGATGGCGCAGGTGCGGCAGGATAATTCCATAGCACGGACGCCGGAGCAGACGAGAATTCGTGAGCGCCCACGCGCGCGCCATGACTCATTCGCTTATCGTCAAGCAACGGTAGCCCAAAATTGAGCTTTAGTTCCGGCAAGGCCTGACTCGCGGCTTTCCTCGGCGGTTCGGAAGGCGGCTGCTCGACAGTTGCGCGATCTAAAACTGCTTGTTCCACGGGCGCATCTCCCGCCACTGAAAACTGATCACCATTCCGTTTATTTGGATCGTCAGCAGGAGGTCCGTAGAACACGTAGGCTGGCGAGTCGGTTCCCGGGTAGGAGTTGGATAACGGTGCGGCTGGAGCGCGCGATTGCGTTAGCCACAATCTGAGCGCATTGAGAAAATCCGTGGTTACGTCGGTGAACTGCAGCCCTGCTACTTTCCCGTCGTCCTTGGTCCAGTCGATTTTTCCGAAGCCTTCCAGCCTTTGCGTGCCGTTAATAACGAAAGAAAAGGCTGTTCGGCTGATTGCGCGGACGGGAGATACAGCGCGAAAACTGAAGCCCTGTTCGGAGACCGTCAGCATCATTCCGCCGTTACTCGATTCGAGTTCGACGTAAACCAACTGATCCAGTTTAATGCTCGGAAATTGCGAGCGCACGGATCTATCCATTGTTCAAGTCCAGCCTAGTCAAAATCCCGGTCGCGCATGAACTTACCTGGAATTAAACTGAAGTCAACCATGGGCACGCAATCTAAATCACTTTTCCGCAATATAGAAGCAGGATTTCAATCGCTACAGCGAGCCACCCAAGCAGGGCATATAGTTTGCCACACTTGGTCTCCCTTTTGTGATGTTTGATGCAGATATGGCCCGTTCGGACCAATCCATTCGGTGGAAAAGTGTTCTTCTATGCGCCGAATATTTTCCCTTAGTTCAGGTGATCACCGGGAATCGCGCATTCAGGGGGTACTAGCGCGCGCTACTGTGTCACGCTATTTTATTGTTCTTCAAAGGTTTATAACCTCCACCGGCAATCGGCACACCGTAAGGTTTGGCGAAAGGAGTGCAGTCTTGGAACTCCCAGCCCATGACTACCGTTCCGGTAACGCCACCGCCTGATCGAGCTATCAATAACATCGTTCCGCCGGACCACGTGCTTTTTGGGCGTTCGGCAGTTATGAGCGAAGTGCGCCACCGGGCCGAAAAAATCTGCACCACCAACGTCCCGGTGTTGCTTTGTGGCGCCGGTGGCACCGGCAAGGAGGCCATGGCGCGCTGGATCCACGGCCGCTCACGTTGCAGCCAGGGGCCGTTTGTCAAAGTAAATTGTGCCGCTATTCCCGGCAGTCTGTTGGAAAGCGAATTATTTGGTTATGAAAAGGGCGCGTTCACCGGCGCACACACCTCAAAACCCGGCCGCGTGGAACTTGCTCACAACGGCACCTTATTCCTTGACGAGATTGCCGATCTCCAGATGGCCCTGCAAAGCAAGGTGCTGCACTTCTTACAGGACGGTTTCTTTTCCAGAATTGGTGACCAGTCGGAACGGACGGTCAATGCCCGGGTAATTTGTGCCACCAGCAAGGATTTGGAGCAGGAGATTGCCGCCGGCAATTTTCGCGAAGACTTGTTTTATCGCATCAACGTAGTGCGTTTCCGCTTGCCGCAGCTTCGCGAACGTAAAGAAGACATCCCCGTGCTTGCCGAGTATTTTCGCTCGTTGCATCAGGAACATTTCGCAATTGAGTCCATGCCTCTCAACGCCGAGATGATCGAATATTTGCAGAATTCCAATTGGCCGGGCAATGTCCGCGAGCTTTCCAACGGGATGGCCCGCCACGTATTAATCGGACCAGAGGCGGCATTTGGTCCGACCCTCATGTCTCGCCGCACTTCCATCCGCACTCATGTAAAAGATGTGGTGGGAGGTTTGCCCTTGAAGCGCATCGCCAAAGTGGCCATCCAAGAACTTGAGCGCAGCGTTATTCTGGATTCCCTCCGCGCCCATCAATGGAACCGCCGCAAGACGGCGGCCGCGCTACAGATCAGTTACCGCGCCCTGATTTATAAAATCCGCGACGCCGGCTTGGCCTCCCGACGCCACACGCGCGTCGCCGCTCCCCCTTCGAAAATCCTCGCTCCTGATCTTTAGCTCCCTCTTTACTCCGGATCATTTACTTTCTGTTGAGTTAGATTTCTATAGATTATAAGCAAAGTATTGATATTACTATACAGTAAAGACGGGTGGAGGTTTTTTGCCCGTTGGTACAGGCTACACCTGCACCAAATTGGGACGACCCGCCAGTAGTTCCGAATTGGTAAGCAACTTAATCTTCCCTCGAGGAACCTTGGGGGAGAAATGGCTATAGCTAAGAGCGGCTCCGGTCCGCTGGGATGCCGGGTTTTCCGAACTTCGGGTCACGCGGTGGCACTGGTCTTAGCAACTATGGCCCCACTGTTGTGGATCAGCGGCTGCACGGGGTTGGTGAACGGCCAGACCAGGACCAGTCAGTCGGCCGTACAAGTAACGCCAGGGGCTGTGGATTTTGGCACCACCGGCGTCGGCAAAAAAGTGTCGCATCCGGCTTCCGTAACCAACACCGGCACCGAGGCGGTAACGTTGACGGACGCAAGCGTTTCGAGCACCGAGTTTTCCATCTCCGGATTGCAATTCCCAGTCACCATACAGTCCGGCCAGAAAGCCAGCTTCACCGTATGGTATAAAAGCAGCAAAACCGGAACGTCCACCGGCACCTTTAACTTCCATGGCAACAAAGGCGCTTCCGATCCGGTAGTAGTAAGCGGTACTGCCGGTACCACCGATGCCGTGCAGCTCACTGTGTCGCCCAGTTCCATCAACTTTGGCAGCGTAGTCACGGGTATCACCAACACTCAGACCGTGCAACTCGCCAATCCCGGCAGTGCCAGCGTAACCATCTCTGCCGCGAACATCAGCGGCACGGGTTTCACTACCTCCGGACTGAGTCTTCCCCTCACCCTGAGCGCTGGGAAGACCAGCACATTCAACGTTCAATTCAATCCCAAGAGCGCCGGAACTTTCGCCGGAACTTTGTCGTTGACAAGCGATGCCACCGTGGCAACGTCCCCCGTCAGTCTCACCGGAACAGGCGTAGCCGCCAACCTGACGCTCTCTGTAAACCCGTCCGCAGTTAATTTTGGAAATGTTGCTGCAGGCAACACCGCGTCGAGCAGCGTTACCGTGACCAATACCGGCAATTCTGATGTCTCGATTTCCAGTGTGAAGTTGACCGGCTCGAACCTGACTTTGTCGGGCGGGTCGGCCGTGACACTTTCGCCGTTGCAGAGCATTACGCTCACGGTTCAGTTCTCTCCCACAACCGCCACCACGACCTCTGGCAGCATCTCCATCGTCAGCAATGCCGCTGCATCACCGGCAACCGTTCTAGTCTCCGGTACCGGTGTGGCTCAAGCTCAACATGTCGTGGGCCTCTCCTGGAACTCGAGTTCATCTGCAGCCGGGTATAACGTGTATAGAAGCGTGAGCAGCGGTGTGGGATATGCGAAATTGAATTCCGGGTTGGACGCCGGATTGAGCTACAGCGATAGTACCGTGCAGAGCAGTCAAACTTACTTCTATGTCACCACTGCGGTCGCCAGTGACGGCACGGAGAGCGTTTTCTCCACGGAAGTTTCGGTGAATATTCCGTAGGCCACTTTGGCCGCGCAACGCAAGCGCATGGTAGTTGACCGGTTACTTCACTTCAGTTTCCCCATTTGGCGTAATTCTTCAAGATACGGCGGAAGCGCTTCGCGCCAGTGGCGTACCTTTATCCCGAAAGCGTGCAAGGCCGCGGGTGACAGCACCGAATAAGCCGGACGCTTTGCCGCGCGCGCTGCTTGCACGGTGTTGATCGGTTTTACAGTGTTGGTCTTGCCGGCCTGCCGGAGTATTTCCGAAGCGAACTCAAACCAGGAACACGTACCAGCGTTGGTTACGCTGATGAAACCTCGCGCGTCCGCACGGACCAGACTTTGCATCGCGCCAGCCAAATCGCGCGTGAACGTTGGCGAGCCGATCTGATCGGAGACCACTGATAATTCCGGCCGCGTCTCCGCCGCGTGCAGAATTTTTTCAGGGAAACTTTGCCCTGACGCGCCGAATAACCAGGAGGTACGCACAATGCACCAATCTTTCAAGTATCCCTGGATGGCCTTCTCACCGGCGGCTTTCGAGGCTCCGTACACCCCGATGGGACCAATGGGATCAGCCGGCTCGTAGGGCCGGGTCCCATTTCCGTCAAAAACATAATCCGTGCTCATGTAGAGCACCTTGGCGCCATATTTGGCCGCCATCCTGGCCACATTTTCCGTACCCCTATGATTTACCGCGAACGCCGCGTCATGATCCCCCTCGCTCCCGTCCACATCGGTGTACGCTGCGGTCAGTAGAATCCATTCTGGACATGTAGCCGCGATCAAACGCTCCACTTCTTCGGGATTGCGTATGTCGGCATCACGCGATGTTGCCGGGATGAGCTCATCGCCGGTCCACTCCCGAACGATGTCTTTCCCCAGCATTCCATTGGCGCCAATCAGCAGGACGCGCATCGGGCTACTTAAATTGCGTCTCCCAGTCGTAGCCGATGTTGGGATCGTTATATGCGATGCGTAGTTCGTCCGCGGGATTGTAGTGGCGGTCGGTAAAGTACAGAAGATTGATCGGCTCAATGCCGAGAGCTTTGTAACCGTGGCCAACGCCGGGCGGAATCAGAATTTCCCAAGGCCGAAAGCGCCCTACATAAAGCGTATTGATGGCGCCAAAGGTCTTCGATTGACGCCGCAAATCACAAAGGAAAACCTGCAGCATGCCGGATACCGGCGCCCACAGATCGGTTTGTTCCGCGTGGTAATGGATGGCCTTGATAGTTCCGGGATATGTAAGTGTGAACGACACCTGCACGTTGCGTGTGCCGTCCGGAACCATGCCGGAAGCCAGTCCCTTACCCAGGCGCGCAAGTTCCGTAAAGAATCCGCGATCATCCGGATGGACCTGCATAGCCTCGAGGCGCACACCATCAATCAGATCCGGTGAATCTGTCTTGGCAATTATTGTGCCGAGCGTTTTATCGCTGCGCGCGCGAATGGCCATCTCCATGCCATTCTTCGTTCCCAAGGGAACGATTTCTTCGATCTTTTGTTGGTTCGTCGAAACATCTACCGGCATGATTAATCTCCCTCAATATTTTAGCGAGGAACCAATGTCAATCAGTAGGACTAACTGCCCGGTAGTTGTCGTAATGCGCGGCGCGCTTGCTCGGCGATCGGCTCATCCGGTTTCAGACCGATAGCTCTTTCGAACTGCGCACGCGCTCGAGCGTTATCCTTCAATTTTTGATACGTAACGCCCAGATGATAGCGGTACGCGGCATTGTCGGGGGTTTTATTGACGGCCTCTTCAAACAGCGGCTGGGCCACCGAGTATGCACCATTTTGATAATACGCCCAGCCCAGTGTGTCCGCTGTATTGGCGGAGGTGGGCACTCCCCGCCGCGCAACTTGGGCCAGCGTCAAGGCCACGGTGGCATTCCCGCCGTGCTCCAGCAGGATATACGCGAGGTTGTTCGCGGCCAGTGGATTATCGGGTTGCGTGGCCAACACCTTTTGGTAAATAGACTGAGCCGTTTGCCAATTGCCACCGCTTTCATAAACAGTTCCGAGAGCCACCTGCAGCGATACCGCATTCGGCGACAGCGCTATGGCGCGTTGATAGCTGGCGATGGCCTGGTCCCGAGCCCCGCGCTCAACTTGCAATCCAGCCAGCAACACAATCGCTTTCACATTCTGGCCGTCAAGCTGGGTGGCTCGCTCCAATGGCTGCTCCGCTTCGCGCCGCTGCTTATTCTTAACCAGCGCTTGTGCCTGAAGTACATAAAGCTGTGCGTTGTTAGGATTCCGGTCTATCGCCGCCTGCACCATGCGCAACGCGTCGGCCGGCTTGTTCTTTCGAAAATCAATGTCTACTAAGCCATCAAGCGCTTCCACGGAATTCGGCTCATGACTAAGTCCTTGGCGAAATAATTTTTCAGCCTCGTCCATGCGTTTTTGAATCACGCGAAGCTGGCCAAGCTTCACATAGCCGAGCGCGCGCTCCGGGAAGATGGTGGTGAGCTTGATCAAGTCAGCTTCCGCCCTGGCAGAATCTTTCTGATTTATTCGCGCAGTGGCGTCGAAGAGATAGCCTTCCGGCGAGCGCGGCGCAGTTCTCTTCAATTCGAGAGCGATGTTGTGCAGGCCCTGCCAGTCAGCTCGTTGTACGGCGCCTTCACCGAGTGCGCGCCAGGCCTCATACAGCGACGGGCTGATACGCACCGCCTCGCGTAGTTCGTTCTGGGACTCCTGTGTTTTTCCCTTTTGCTGCAGCGCGAGTCCCATTTGGTAGTGCGCGAGGGCATTCTCGGGAGCGGCGTGCAGTGCGTCCTGCAACGTTTGAATGCTGTCGTCCACTTTTCCTTTGCGCAGCTGAATTTCGCCCTTTAAAACCATTGCTTCGATATCCTGTGGAGCATTTTTGAGAAGGTCGTCATTTAACGCTGCAGCCTCATCGACGCGATGATTCAGCAGTAACAGCTGTACATAGGTTTTGCGCACCTGCGGGTCTTTTGGATGTTGTTTTGCCAGTTCCGAAAATTCTGAAAGCGCTTTCTCATTCTCTCCTCGCCCCAGATAATAATCGCCCAGCATGCGATAAGCCGCTGGATTGTCCTTAAGATTCTCTTTTGCATCCGTCAGGATTTTTTCAGCCAAAGCAACCTGACCCTGATTCATATACACGGTAGCTAACGCCGCGCGTGGCTCCGGATTAGCCGGCATGCGAGTGATTGCTGATTGAAACTCGTTAACCGCGTCTCCCCAGCGGCGCTGCTGTTCGTAGAAATTACCGAGTGTCATTGTTGCGGCGATCCCGCTCGAGTCCAGAGCCTTGGCTTTCTTCAGATTTTCTTCAGCTTTGGCAAAATCGCCATTTCGCGCGTAAAGCAAGCCGAGATGCGTGAACACCTCCATGCGATTTGGCGCCATCTGCGTTGCGTCTACAGCCTCCTGAAGGGCCGCTTTCGAATCTCCTAGAGCAGCGTCCGCCGACGACAGCACGATTTGCGCGTCGGAATTCCTGGGATCGCTGCGAAGAACTAACAGGGCGCGATCCTTGGCGTCCTGCGCCTTGCCTCCACCAAGCGACATTTCAGCCAATTGCACTTGGGCGGGCCAATTCGCCGGCTGCAGCTCCACCGCGCGTGACAGCTCACGAAATGCCGAGGCCCAGACACCAAGTTTTATGTGACATTGCGCCAGCTTGTAATACCCCTCGGCGTAGTACTTATCCAGTTGCACCGCCTGGCCGTAGTAAATCGAGGCTTCGGGATACTTGCCCTGGTTGAATTCACGATCGCCGCGATCCATGGCTTTCTGTCGGCGAACAGCTGGATCCCGGCTACAGGAGAGCAGGAGCATGGAAGTGGAAAGTAGAACTGGAAGAACTACCGTAAGTCGTCGATTAACTCTCATAGGAAGATTGCGTGCCGCACGCAGAAGTCACAAGAGTGCAATTTATCCTTGTCTGGCGGCAAAACCTAGTGGAAATTCTATCCGCGATTCCTAACGCGAAGAGAAGCCGTCTTCACCAGTCTCAACGATTCCCACGCCACACCCGTAGCAAACATTCCGAAGCTTATGCTGTTATCTAGGAAGACCGGCGCCAACGGTAAATCGAGCGACAATGTGGCACAAGAGTTCCACTATCGTTTCCCGATTAGACAACCAAGCCCTTTTAAGTCGAAAAAAGTATAGCGTGGTCCGAGTTAAAGTAATGATATAATTGGGCTTAGTGAGCGCTTCCCAGCTTGGTAATAGGGAACCGGCCGGAACCTGCTTGGCAAGAGCCGTGCACCGTAGAGTACCAGAGCGCACTCCGACTTGTGGATATACAATAGGCTTATTGGGGAACTGACCCCCGCAGGTAGAAATTCAACGAGGTAGTTATGGCTGCAAATCGCGAGCTTACTCCAACAGACGCAAAGCGAGTTTTTAGACGCTATTGGTGGATTTTGCCCATCAGCACGGTGCTGTTAACTGTTGTTGGCTTTGTGCTGGCCAAAGTATTGCCAAAGCGCTATACGTCGCTAACGATGGTGATGGTGGAGCAGCCCTCGGTGCCCACCAAGTATGTCGAGCCGGTCGTTTCAG
This sequence comes from Acidobacteriota bacterium, assembly GCA_030774335.1. Lineage (GTDB taxonomy): Bacteria > Acidobacteriota > Terriglobia > Acidiferrales > UBA7541 > Acidiferrum. The sequence goes on from JALYLI010000118.1 coordinate 66,365, forward strand.
AAGATTTAAACCACCGCTTGGCTACCATGCAGGAACAAATCCTGAGCCGAACTCGGCTGGAGCCGATTATCGAAAAGTTTAATCTTTATTCCCGCGACCGTGGACATGTACATATCGACGAGCTGGTGGAAAGACTGCGCGGGGCGATCACGCTGAAACCCGTGGAAGCGATGCAAGGTACCGGACCTCACCAGTTGCCGGGCTTCTATATCGCTGCCACCTTCGACAATCCGCAACTGGCGCAGCAGGTTTGCACCGAGATTACCTCCATGTTCCTGGAGCAGAACGCCCGGCAAAATGAGAGCCAGGCCGTACAAACGACAAAATTTCTGGGTGGCCAGCTGGCGGAAGCCAAGCAAAAGCTGGATGAGCAAGACGCGAAATTGGCCGAGTTTAAGCGCAAGAACCTGGGTTCCCTGCCTGAGGAAACCCAATCGAACCTGGGCATGATGATGGGCATGAACTCGCAGTTGGAAGCCAATACCCAGGCATTAAGCCGGGCCCAACAAGATAAAGCATTCAACGAATCCTTGCTCGGGCAAGAGGAATCCAACTGGAAGCAGCGCCGGAGTGGAGGCACCAGCGTGGATTCCGCCGACCAGCAGCTCAGCTTGCTGCAGGATCAATTGACGGTTCTAATGTCTCGCTACACTCCCGATCATCCGGACGTGATCAAGACCCAAAGCCAGATCGCGGAATTGAAAAGGCGCTTGGCGGAGCCGGCCAAGGAACCTGTGCCGGATCCCAACGCGCAAGCTGCACACGAGCCGCCTCAAATCCAGACTCTTCGAGCGAAAATTAAGCAGGACGACCTGAACATCGCAAATTTACAGCGTCAGCAGGCCTCGATACAAGCGCAGACCCGACAGCTTCAGGGACGAGTGCAATCGACTCCTATGGTGGAGCAGCAGTACAAGGAAATGACGCGCAACTATGAGACAGCTTCGTTGTTCTATAAAGACCTTTTGACCAAGAGCCAGAATTCAACGATGGCGACGGAACTGGTACAGCAGCAGGACAGCGAACAATTCAAGGTTTACGATCCGCCGAGCCTTCCCGCAGAGCCCTCTTTTCCGAAGAAAGGGTACTTTGTTGGCGGCGGCTTCGGAGGAGGCCTCGCGATAGGGATCGGGATTTTGTTCCTGTTTGCGATGATGGATAAGACCATCCATTCTGAGCGTGACGCGGAACTGTATTTGAAGTTGCCGGTTCTTACCGTTGTGCCCACTCTGGCTGTTGCCGGATTGAACGGGAACAACGCCGTATCCAGCCGTAAAGAGCATATCTTTAGCGGAGTATAACCGGCCACTCGGAACACATACGAGGAAGCGATGAGCAGGATTCACGAAGCATTAAAGAAAGCAGCACAAGACAGAGCTGCGCAGACGCCGACAGCGGTCACTGCTGACCTGGTGGATGGCGCCGCTGAGATCAATCGTCACATCGAGCCGCCGGTGGAGGTGTTGCGCACCGAGAATATGCGCGTGGCCATGCCGGATCCGCGCTTCAAGGAATCGCGGCTGCTCAGCTACGAAGAGCTAGTTAAACGCTGCACCCGTCCGCAGTGGACGCTCGATGCGCGTAACAGCGTGTTCGTGGGCGCGGACAATGACCGGGTCGGTGCGGAACGTTTTCGAACCTTGCGATCACGTCTTTACCAGATTGCGGGCGCGCAGCAATTGAAGAAACTCCTGATCACCAGCAGCATTCCGGCGGAAGGTAAAACCTTTGTGGCCGCCAATCTCGCGCAGTCCATCGTCCGCCAGCCGGATCGGCGTGTACTGTTAATTGATGCGGACTTGCGCGCTTCCAGATTGCATCAGACGCTGGGTGCTCCCGGTGGCCCGGGCTTGAGCGATTATTTGAGCGGCGATGTGGATGAGTTTGCGGTTATTCAAAACGGGCTGGAAGGCAACCTGTGTTTCATTCCCGGCGGCCGCCAGGTCACCAATCCCAGCGAGCTCCTTTTGCGGGACCGGATGAAACATTTGCTCGACACCATGAGCGATGTGTTTGACTGGATCATTATCGATTCGCCTCCGGCGCTACCGGTTCATGATGCCAGCATGCTGGCCGACCAATGCGACGGAGTGCTATTCGTCGTCCGCGCAGGCACTACGGATTCCGAAATTGCGCAACGCGTCTCGGCGGAATTTCGCGACAAAAATCTGCTCGGCGTGGTGCTCAACCGCGTCGACTCCGCGGATACCTACAATAATTATTACTACGGATATGGCGGCGATCCTGAAGGCGTAGCGCCCCGTAACTAGCCTGGCCGTCTCGAATAACTACCCTCCTAAAGAACTGCGGCGGGACCGGTGACCACCGGTGGGTCTGGAGCCTGCGGTCGCGGCTCATTGCGCTGCAACAACCAGAATACCGGAACCAGCAGCAGCAATCCGATCATAAAAAATACGACCCCACCTTGACGATGGAGGCTGCCAAAAAGAAATCCGGGATCCACATAGTTGGCCAGCAGCGTCAGCGTGACGATGCGAATGCCATTCTTCAAGATCATTACCGCTATCCCGGCAACAACGAAGGCTGTCTGCTTCCACAACTTCCTCAAAAAGAAGTGCCCCACCAGGATCGCCAACACCAGCAACGCAATGCTGGACCGTATGCCGCTGCATTCGCGTGCCACTTCGATGCTGAAACGCGGTAGACGAAACACAAACCCTTCCCGTAGAACTGGCAGCCCCGTCAAGCCAAAAAGCAACGCGGCGATTTCCGCGGAACCTCTCTGAAGAAAGTAAACAACTCTGCTGAGAAATGCTTCGGGGAGGGGGATGAACAAGAACAAAAACAGTAAAGGAAATCTGGCGGCCTGCAAAGCCGGTCGCCCAAATGCCAACGCGAACCCCGATATCCATAAAAGCACTAGACCCAGGGCACAGACGGAATAAGATGGCGGGACAGTTCGTACCCCCCCCACAATACAGGCAATTCCGGGGAGCAGAAATATAGCGGACGCAGCAACATCTGAGGAAGGGGACTTGAAGATATCCCGCCGGTCAAGATAGATCAACCATCCCGATACCAACGGAATCAGCAGGATATGCGACGCATCATCATTTCCCAGGGAATAATGCAGCAGGGGAAGCAACGCTCTCCAGGAAATCACGACGCTGGAAATTAAACATATACCGAACAGCAGCCAGCGGTTCTGTTGGCTCCAAGAGCGCAAAGACACTCCTCAGTTAAGACTGCTCGCTACACCAACAAAACTACCGGCTGAATGTTTCGGCTCGACGATCGTAGTGGCGATCATAATAATTCCGATACTCGCCGGATCGCGCGTGATCCAGCCACGCTGCGTTGTTCTGGTACCAGTCGATGGTGCGCCGAATCCCATCTTCGAATGACACTTTCGGCGACCATCCCAATTCCCGTTGAATTTTGGAGCTGTCCAGCGCGTAGCGCCGGTCATGGCCCGGGCGATCTTTCACGTATTGCATCAGCGACTCAGGCTTACCAAGATGCTTCAGTATGCTACGCACGATTTTGAGGTTTGGCTGCGGAGTGCCGGCTGACACATTGTAAATGGCTCCTGGTGAAGCCTTCTCCAGGGCCAGGCCAATCGCGCTGCAATAATCGTCTACGAACAGCCAGTCGCGCTCTTGCAGGCCATCTCCGTAGATTGGCAGTGACTTGTCTTCGCGCGCATTGGCAATCATCAGCGGGATAAGCTTTTCAGGAAATTGATAAGGTCCGTAATTATTTGTGCACCGCAGAACTACCGCCGGAACTCCGTAAGTATTCGCGTAGGACGAAACAAAATGATCAGCCGAAGCCTTGCTCGCGGCATAAGGGCTGCGCGGATCCAGGATCGTTTCTTCGGTAAAGGTGCCGCCCGCCGGGGCGCTGCCATACACTTCGTCGGTACTGATCTGCACAAACTTGGGAAGCTTGAAACGTTTCGCGGCGTCCAGCAGACACTGCGTGCCTAGAACATTGGTGCGCAAAAACGGCGAGGCGTCTTCAATGCTGCGATCTACGTGAGTTTCCGCGGCAAAATTTACCAGCGCGTCCAGGCGCTGCTCAAACACCCTGTCCACGGCCTGCTTATCAGTGATGTCGCCGCGCACGAATTTATAGCGTGGGTTCTCGGCGATGTCCGCCAGGCTCTCGGGGTTACCGGCGTAGGTTAAGCTGTCAAAATTGATAACCTCGGCGTCCCCCCGGCTGTGAATAAAATATCGAATAAAATTCGAGCCGATAAAACCGGCTCCGCCTGTGATTAAAACTTTCAACCCATCCTCCTGTAATTTCGATACTCGATTTCACTGAAGCGAAAGGTTATTCCGATGTCCTTGTGTGTCGCGGAGCCGGACCGCGCCCTGGAATCTTGTTCGCGCCCGTGTCGGCGACGAGCTTGGTGGCATGCAATAACGATTCAAACGTGCCGGCGTCCGTCCACCAGCCATCCAGCACACTGTGTGTCAGCGTCTTCTCGGCAAGATACATATTGTTCACGTCGGTGATTTCCAGTTCGTTGCGCCAGCTTACTTTTGTCTTGCCAATTTTCTCAAAAACGCTCGCATCATAAAAATAGATCCCCGTCACCGCAAAATTGGATTTTGCAGCCTTCGGCTTTTCCTGAATGTTAAGTATCGTCCCGTTCACGATCTCCGGGCAGCCGAATCGCTCCGGATCTTCAACCTCTTTCAGAATGATGTGTGCGCCACGCGATTGCTTTTCAAACGCCTCTTTCGAACCGATTATATTGTTCTCGATAATATTGTCGCCCAACACCACGCAAATCTTTTCGCCTTCCACAAAAGGTTCGGCCAGCCGCAGTGCATCGGCGATCCCGCCTTCGCCTTCCTGGTACGTGTAGTGTATGCGGTGCAGATTAAAATCTTTGCCATTGGAGAGCAAACGAAGAAAATCCCCGGAATTCTGACCCCCCGTAACGATAATAATGTCTCGAATGCCAGCATCTACCAGGGTCTGGATAGGATAAAAAACCATGGGGCGGTCATAGACCGGCAACAAATGCTTGTTGGTGACGCGAGTAAGCGGGTATAGCCGGGAGCCTTTGCCACCAGCCAGAACAACACCTTTCATATGCGCTCCTGCTGCTCATCTAAGAATAGTGGGCTTTCGCGCGAACGGCGCGAATAATCCGTCATGTTGTGCGGAATTAAAACGCTAGTTCAGGCGACCGACATCATCAGCGTCGCACGAATGCGCTCGAAACGTCTTATCCTTGTACCGCTTAGATTGTATCGCTGACGATGCTGCCTACTAATTCTGAATAGGGGCACGCGAACTCAATATTGCACTTTCAAACAGACCGCGGTTACGACTTGTGAACACCAGCAGGCGCCATTCGCGACGCAGTTCTAATTGATCACGCTATCCAACATGCGGATATAACAGGTTCCCGGCCGCCCGCAATATGCTTTGTGGGCACCGGGCAAATACCTTCTTACCGATTTCCAGCCATACCGAAGGATTTCCGTCGACAGCGGCGGAGCGAGGAGGGTCGTGAAGATAGCGTAGCGGCTGACGCTTGGCGCCCCAGCGGTCTTTAAACGTCACCAAACCGCTGTTGGAGCACTCCGATCTGCCAAAATCGAGTTCGACAAATCCGCGTTCCTTGGCCTGTCGGATCAGATCCCAGAAAACGAACTGCATTCCGCCGAGATTGTGTGAATGAGCGTCGGAGCAGCCGTATTTGTAAGCCATCTTTTGCTTGTGGGCGATGGAAAAAATCGAGGCAATAGCCACTCCATCTTTCCTGGCGATGCGGATCTGCGCGTCCTCACCGAGGCATGCGAGCACATTACGAAACCACGTCAGGGGATGCGGCGGCAGTTGCTGCCGCTGCCTGGTAATTATGTGCAACTTGTAAAAATCTTCCAGGACTGCTTCCGACGATCCGATTTCCAGTTCCAGTTTCTCGCGCTCTGCCCGCTGTATCTTGCGACGGATCGAATCGCCGTGAAGTTTTTTGTAAAGCTCATCCACAGAAGGCCGCAAGTCTAACACGTGCAGGAAATATGATTCCACATCAGCGATCCCTTCCGTGAATGTCAAACTGAGCGGGCGGATGTCTATATATTTGATTCGACCTTCCTGCAGATCCTTTTGAGCGGGAACCAGCAGCGCGCGCAATTGCTCGACGCTGTCCACCAGCGGTTCGCAATGGTCAGAAAACGGTAGCGAAACCAGCCGTTTTCCGGTAAGCCAACTTTTCACGCGGCAAAATACCACCGCGTTTTGAATCGGTTCCCCGGCGGCTGCGGTCGTATAACCTACAGGTTCATACTTGTAAGTCCGATTCAATGCCATTAACCACGCTTTTCCATGAAATACCGAACTACGTGGATCATCGCGCAAGAAACTATCCCAGCGCCTATCCTTCAACGGGTCAAATACATTGGTTTTGTCCGAAGTCGACTGTGTCGTTTCGTTAGTCATCTCGTCGATTGTGTTGACGGGCATATTGGGACTCGTTACAGGCGATCAGTGTAAAACGTGCGACGGAATTACCGCTAAATGCCATTACAGCTGCACTGCCACCGAAACAGCTAAACTCTGGTATCCGCGGAGCTTGATTCCATGACCGTCTGCTTTGGTGTTCTTTTGAAGAGGCCCAACAACCGCGCTTTTTCCTCGCTTCTTAGGTAGCGGACAAATTCATCTGAAACCATTCGCTCTTCGTCACTGAGGTATCCCCATAAAAATCCAGACAGTCGAACCAACGCGCCCACCACGTATGGTTTGGCGCGAAACCGGCGAGCTATCTTCACCAGCTCAAATGGGGGATACGAACCGAGCGAGTGATCCATCCGGCCCTGCCGAAATAATCCTGGAAACGGCCGGTCCGCGCCGCCGGTGGGGCGGTAGTGTTGCACCGGAAGGTCCGGGAAAGCTCTAACATGCCAGCCTTGCATCCGGGCTTGCACCTGGATGTACCAGTCGGCCCCTCCATACGGCAGCGCAAGATATCCACCCACGGATTCAAAGCATTCGCGGCGAAACATTTGCACAGCGTGAGCCACCGAATTTTCACTGTTCATCGGACGGCTTTCGAATTGTCCGTTGCGTCGTTCAAAAATATAGCCGCCGGCGATACCCAATTTGGGGTCTCCATCGAATCTCCCGAGTATCTGGCTGAAGTAATTGGACTCGAACGACACATCCGCATCCACATTACCGATGTATTGATACTCCTCGTTCTGCAAGTGCTTGCATCCGCGATTTATTGCGTAGACCTGCGCTGCGAAATTTCTGGGGTGTTCCTCCGTAATGCGCACCAGCTGAATGAACGGATAGCGCAAAGCGTATTCGTTGACGATTTCGTCCGTACGATCCGTGGATCCGTCGCTAACGATAGCCCAGCGCGAAGGCAGCGAGGATTGCGCTACGATAGACTGAATGGTTCTCTCGATGTACGACTCTTCGTTATAAGCCGCGGTAACTAGAACGAATTTCTTTTCACGCTGATTCATTGCGCTTGTGCCCTTTCGCGCTCTTCGAAACCCATGATCCATCGCAAGCAAGCGATGCTGCGCTTGACTTTGTAGCTGGCGTCGGCTCGCGTTGATCGCGCAGCTAACAGCGGCCCGTTTACACTCAGCCGCAGGGCCTCGTGCAGTAAAACGATCCCGACAAATGCGAATTGTGAAAATCGGCTGAAATGCTTTTTCCAATACTGCAGGTTGGCACGCTGCATTTCGATGTAGAAGCGCACCGGCGCTCTTGCGGAGCTTGCGCCACCATAGTGGATGGACTCCGCCTCGGGAAAATACACCACGCCCCATCCGGCGTCGTGAAAGCGCTTGCACCAGTCGATATCCTCGCCATACATAAAAAATGTTTCATCCAACAGTCCAACCTGGTCGAGCGCTTCCCGTCTGGTCATCCAGAACCAGCCGTTCAGAATATCCACTTCGGCGGTTTGGTCGCGCTTGAAGTACGGCATGGTGTAGCTGCCCAAAACCTTCGAATTGGGGAAAATCACGTCCAGTGCCAGCGCCCTGCAAAAACAACGCCACAACGTAGGCGCGCTCATGTACGAGCGAGCGGATACCCCTGCAGGACCGATCATCCTGGGTCCCGACACCCCCACTTTAGGATGCGAGTCCATGAACTCGATCATCTTTTCAAGACAGCCATCGAGAACGCGCACATCGGAATTTACCAGGGCTACGTACTTCCCCGCGCTGCGTGCGATAGCGATGTTGTTGGCCCGGGCAAAACCCGCATTGTGATCGTTTCTGATCAGCGTAACTTCGGAATAAGAATCGCGAACAAGCTCAGCAGTGCCGTCGGTCGACGCATTGTCCACTACAAAAATCTCCACATCCGCTTTGCTGCTGAATGCACGTAACGACTCCAGGCACTCATCCACGAACTTCTTGGCATTCCAGCTCACAATGACAATGGAAAGAGTTTTCATTGGCAAATTTCAGCTTTTAATTATTTAGGGTGATACACGCTGATGTTTCTCTGGCGCGTGCCTGCGAATTCCGGTGTGCGAGCGGACTTAGGAGCCAAAAGCTTTGGCTTGCTGCGCGCCAGCAGCGGCTCACTCTCGGGCGCCTCTTCCTTGGCCGTCGCCAGAATAGGCGCCGTGGCTGCGGTTACGATCGAAAGAAATGCGAACCACACGATTCTGGTGGCGTCAAAATAGGTAATCCCAAAGAAACACATGCAATGGGTCACCAGCGTCACGCCCAGGAACCACATGAACCATTCTTGCTGCTTGTCGCCCTCCACAATCTTTCGCGCCTTACCGATCTTACTGAATGCCTTTGCGATAATTAGTACGAAGCAAATAAACGTCGCCAAACCTCCTTCATCCGCCTGTTGGACGAACGCGTTGCTCAGATCCCACATGTCCCAGCCCCAGGTGCCGGCGGCATTCGTCCCTACCAGCCACCACTCCCAGAAGTGACGAATGCTTTGATCGATCAGCATCGCTCGATGATAGCCAGAGTTGCCCGCAATCACGTCCACATGTGCGATCAGCATCCATACGGGAGCTTTCATTACCATGTGGAGTGCAATCAGGGCAACCACAATGCCCCAGCGAACCACACGCATGCTTTTTCGAATAGGCCATGCGAAGTACGCCACAATAGCGCCAAGGAAGGCCATCAGGGGAGTGCTCGACGCACTGGTCGCCACCATCATACAAGACCCCAGAAAGCCGATTAGAGCCGCCGTTTTGGCTTTTCCGCTTTGCCACAGCCACCAAAATAGAGGGATCAGCACTACACCGAAAACGCCCGCCAGAATAGGGTGAGCAAACGCACTTTGCGCGCGGATAGACCCTTCTCGAGCTCCGGGCGTTACAGGAAGCGCTCCCAGGTATCCGAATATATTTTGACCATGGAATTTCTCATTAACCATCGCCAGCCCCAGGATGAACGTCAAGGCGGCAAATACTTTGATCACGCGAAGGATGTCGTCCTGATCTCGAATTAAATAGCGAAGAAAAAAGTAGGCCAGCAAGTAGTCAATAAAGTAGCCGCTTTCATAGAGAAGGACGCCTGACGAGGCGTGATTCCGCACAATGCTTACCGTACATTGCAGCACCACCCACAGCACGAAGACGCGGTCCAGTCGGTCAAATCCGCCAACAAAGACGCCCTGCTCGGACCTCAGTTTTGCCGTAGCGATGCGTATGCATCCGGCAATAATCAGGATTCGCGCAACGTATAGATGTAGGCCCGCAATCGTGATTTGCTGCCCAATCGAGCCCAGAAAAACCAGCAACAAAAAAGGAGCGGAAAGATACTTTCGCGGTGCAAACAGGATCATCACTGCGGTGATGATTAGAGCAACCAGTATTACTGGATGCAGCACCGTGGAGGTCGAACCACCGCCGAAGGTAAAATTAGATGGAAGTCCAGGTTCCAAGCATTCCTCTCAGACGAAGAAGGGTGGTTAACTTTCTTAGTGAACTTTCTATGTTCGCAGGATAACGCGGTGGGATGTTATGCGTCTTTCGATTCAATGTGTCCTGCATAAACATGGCGTAATGGCGTCTCAGAATTGCGTGATTCCGGTGCTCCCACTTTTCGCGAGGACTCGATGAAATTTTCCATCATCAGCGTGTTTGTGGCCCATGTAAAAGTGCTTAACCTACGGCCGGCGGCCTCTGCCAGCTTTTTACGGAAGTTCTCGTCATCAAGCACTCGACACAAATTCTCGCCCAAAGTTTTTACGTCTTTCGGCAATGACAGCAATCCCGTTTGTCCATCCTCGATGAAATCATGAAGTCCCTTGATTCCACCGCTGTCCGTCGCGACTATTGCACATCCGCAGCATGCCGCTTCGGCGGGTGGAAGGCCAAATCCCTCTGTCCAGCTGGCATTAAGGAAGATTCTAGATTTGTTGTAAATCTCATGGACGATAAAATCTTGCGGCGGGTTTCGATAATATCGAATCCATTTCGGGATCCATTTAGCGTGCCGGCCGGTACCAAAAAATATGACGTCCAAATCCGGATGTTTCGTCTTCACGATCTCCAGGGCCGCGATGCCATCTCTTGATCCCTTGAACGCGGAATTCGAAAATAGCATCGATATTCGCTTTGGTCGGTCATCGATCGGCGTCAGAACAGTGTAGCGATCGTGGTCCACTGCATTTGGTATGTACACTAAATCTTTGGCCCCCAGCTCTTGACCTAAGGCAAAAAGCCACCTGGAAATTACAATCTTATGCAAGGGAGCTCGCCAAGTCGCGTCTACGAGGGGCTTAGGACCCATAAAAGTCTCGTAACCCTGTATCAGATAGAACTTAGCTCCTTTTGAGTCGGCGTACCGCAGTACAGAGGCCACAGTATTCCAGGCAGTGGCGAAAATAGCGTCGCCATCCGGTACATTGCAGGGCTCGGTGTCAGACACGTACAGGAGTTTGACTCGCGGATCGATTTTCTGCCAGTCGATTACCGGTTTCGAGCCTCTGTGTAGCCTCGCCTTAATGACATCTTTTAAATTTTCATAAAAGGAAGTCGTTTTTCCAGGGCCAAATTTGACCGCTTGAGGGTGCACAACCGTTACGTCATGCCCGCGTCTGACCAGCTGATTAGCGTATTCATAAACTACCCTGAACCCGCCCATCGGACACCATGGATACGTTGGCATTAAAAATGTTATTTTCATTCTCAGGCCCCTGAACTGCCTCGAAATAAAAACAATTGAAGTCCTTTTTCTACGAGTAGACCTACTACTCGATAATCGTCAAATTCAGACTCGCACGACTGAGACTAAATACGCATACCGGGAAGCATCGCCTTCAGGCTGCTCCTATACCGTCTCTGAACGATGCGCTTGGTCGTTTCCGGCAGGCAACTTACGAGCGTCCATTTAATAACACCTTTCACCGTCACTCCGTAAGTCAAACTTTGCTGCATGGCCAGGCGCGCAGATCTGTTTTTACCTTGCATTAGAAGTAAGCTCGCCCAACCGGCATGTATCTGACTTAGCCGCCACTCAACGAGCTTTCGTACTTGAGGGCTCATTTCCATCTCCTCATTCAGCCACTTTTGATGTTCATGCTCCAGTTGTCCTAACCGGAAATCTTCCTTAGCAAAAAGTTCCATAAGGCCCTCGCCCCGGTCAGGTGAACGGTTAACTTCAACCAAGGGTTTATTGACGAAAGCAAAGTCAGTCCGAAGCGAGCAACGGAAGACGAAATCGTTGTCCTCAATAATACGAAGAGCCGGGTCAAAGCCACCAACTTTATCCAGAATGTCGCGACGCAGCAGCACACTTTGAATGTATATTCCGTGATTTCCATGCACCACGTACTCCGGAGCATTTGGTATTGTCCCGAACACGTGGTCAAAAGACTGCCCGACGGCCTGAAATACGGTCCAATTCCACTGCGGATTATTGACGTGCAGCGCATCGGTAAAGCAAAATCCGCAGTGGGCACCAACTGTTTCTACCGCACGCACCTGCCATTCTAATTTGTCAAGAAGCCAGCAGTCATCAGAATCGAGAAAGGCGATCCAGTTTCCTGTAGTTGCTGCAATTCCGGTATTACGAGCTACCGAAACTCCCTGCTGGGCCTGCCGTAAATAACGGACAGAGGTACCTGATTGTAGGGCGGCATCAACAAAGCTTCCAACGATAGTTCCTGTATCATCCTGAGAGCCATCATCAACAACAATAACTTCATGGACCGGATAAGTTTGACTCAAGACACTTTGAATAGCTCTGCCGACACATGAGCCGCGATTGTAAGTGGGAATGACGACCGAAATTGTATATTCGCCCATGGGATTAAGTCAGTTACTCATCGCGAGAGGTCGCGCCTTACCCGCTGAAAACAGCTGGCTTAAAGCCTGCGACCTTTCGGCAGAAGTCAGCAGAACAAAGAACATCGTCGACACTGCTAATATACCCTGCGCGATAATGAGCGTTACAACCGACAAAATGTTTGTCGTCACAAAGTGCCTGAAAACCAGAATCCAGGGAAAAAAGACTACCGATGCGCTGAATAGTGCCGGCTTCGCGAGGATGCGCAGGTAATACTCAGCCAGGGGTAAATTTAACTGGCGGCAAGCGTAAACCGGCAGTATACAAAGCTTGGCGATCAACATCGGAATCAGTGTACCGATCGCGACGCCTGTCATACCGTAGCGCCGCGCCAGATAGATGCTTAGGCCGAAATTAATCAATCCTTCGCCGAGAGTGATTTTGGCCAGAAACCCATGTTTGGATACACCGTATAGATAACTGACTAACGGTACTTGACTCACATCAGAGTAAACAGCAATAACGAGGATAATGAGCGGCCAAAAAGCATCAATATAGCCAATACCCATCCAGTTTGCGATGAACGGATAGCCATATAAAAGTAAACATGCGGCAATTATAGTGGATAAGGACGCGGATATCTTGGTGCCGAAACTGAATACTCGCCGTATACCTGCGTAGTCTTTGTTGCCGAGCATGAGGCTAAACCAGGGTGACAAAATCCCTAGTACGGCAATAATGAGACCCATGAACGACAGTGAGAGTCGGGACGCGATAGCGTAGTGCGTCACGGAGCTTATACCAACAAAGATGCCTACCACCCAGCCATCAACGTAAAATCTTAATTGGTCCGCGATTTTGATGATTGAAGCCCAGCCACCATAGCTCATGAGCTGTTTGAGAATGGACCGGCTAGCGAGCTTTCGGGAAATTTGCAATCCATGCTGGATACGATGCAAGATCAGAATTTGAGAGCCGATCGAGAAGGCATCCGCTGCCACATTCACGGCCGCCAAAAATACTAATCCACCCCCGAATTTTATCCCCGCAACTATCACTAGTGTTCGTGCAACTAGGAAGCCGATGTCGCAGGCGGCTATCAGATCCCACCTAAGATGGGCTGATATAGCACCGACGAAGACGCGGCCTGGAAATCCGACCGCGAAGCCGATTCCCATTATTAGCAACACTTTTCGAAACAGCCAAATATCATCGCTGGAGTGGAAAAAGAATTTCGCCATCACAGCGAGTAACACGGTAAGTAGGAGGGCTACCGAGCCCAACGCCGAAAAAGTGAAAAAAGCTGTGGAAATCGATCTGTTAGCAAGGTTGAGGTCTTGTTTTCCTAACGCGCTGGCAACTTGAAATTGAACGGCGCTTACTATTCCTAGGTCTAGCAGACCATAGTAGCCAACTAAGGCTCCGACGAGAGCCCAATATCCGTAAAGCCTATCTCCGAGGCTATGAACTACGAATGGCATGACGAAAAAAGCGGCGGCAATGTTCAGAATTAGGCCGACGACACGCAATCCTGAGCCCAGAACTATTGTTCGATGGCGATTCATCTGATGGTTGTTCGTAATGGACGATTGCTACACTGACCGCGTGCTAGAGACGTGCGGACTTCTGACTTCCGGTGAAGTTAATTTACCGTTGCATGCAGTCCCGTTGGTGCGGCGACGGAAGCAGGTTGAGTGGAAGCACTATATGCGCCGATGTCCCAAGGACCAATAGAGGGACGAGGGTTTCCACTCTTATCAAGATTTAATGATGGGATACCGAGACGGGTCAGGTTAGTGCCGCCGCCGATTGCCATTGACGGGGATACTATAGCGCCTGTCGAAGGATCGGCGTAGATCTCGGAAGGTAGGCCGAACAGCCCATTAGCGTCACAGGAGCATAGCGTGCGCCAGCTAGAGACACTTGCGACTGTACTGGTGTTCCAGCCAAAGAGATTATTATTTCCATATGTCGGATAAAGGTTAAAATAGAGATTGTTGTTCACACCGCCGGATGCTACGGACGAACTTTGGTAACTTACATCTCCGATAATGTTATTCTGGGCCGAGAAATTCGTTTCCCCCCGGACCAGCAATCCCAATCCACCGCCGTGCCCATCGTACAGATAATTGTTGTACGCAGAATTATTTGAAGAACTCCCGTGCCCTTCCATCCACAGCATCGTCTTGCCCGCATTTAGTGAATCCACCAGCACATTGTTGAATATTATCGCGCCATGTATGCCAAAGCTCCCGGAGGCACCCTCCATGAAAATCCATGCGGTGGTATTAATGCCCAAGCTGCCATCAAAAAGGTTGTTATAGATTCGCGGGTTGGTATGGGGACCGGAATCAGAAAACAGGTGAATACCATCATGGTGATAGGCATTCGTCGTCGTATCCCACTGTCCCATGTCATGAAAATGATTGTCATGAATAACTTCATTCGTGGCGCCGGACGCATCCGGGCCTATAGCTACACCGTGGTCCATCTTTGAGATATCATTATGGTTTATTTCAATATTGTTACCATAGCCAGAAATACACCAACCACAATTTGTGAATACGTTGTGGTCTATGTGCATCCCGTCTGAGTGCCTTATGGAAACGGCATTGATACCTGTCTGGAGCACTCCATTCGTCGCGTCGTTAGAATTGCGAACGTAAAGATCCAAAATCGAGAGATTGGTCACTCGGCATCCGGTGCAATACATGGCGTTTATACCAGTGCTCGTAATCTGCCGGTTGGCGAGATTCGTTCCATTAGCAGTGTTTTTAATAGACCCGTTTGAGCCGCCATCCACGGTGATGAATTGCCGATTAGAAATATTGATAGCCCCAAGATTGGTCCCCGTACCAGCCCATGCGGGAGATTGCAAGACGGTCCCAGACTCAAACAATATCGTCACCGAAGTCCCGCTCGTTCCATTCCCTTGAGCCGTAAGCAGCGTGGTATTCAGTGCGCCGTTGAAGGTCCCACAGAGGTGAACAATCGTTCCTGGCCCGATCTGAGCCGCGCCCGTACCCCAATTCCCTGCACTATTGAACCAACTCGGCGTGTGTGTGTTGCTGGTGCAAATCCCGCTTCCACCGCCGTCCGGCGTTATATAAATGTCGGGTGCTTGGGCCGAGACACTCAGTGCTGTAACAGCGTGAAACAGCAGCGCGGCCACAGTGAGTAGCGGCGAGCGTCTGATGCCGGCCATGGAGATTTTCATCCCGTTAAGTTTTTCGTTCTGACTCAAGACTCTCACGATCCCTCTTTCCCGCCATTCCTCGACGCCGTCCATATAGGTCCAAAACTAGCAGCGAGTTACGGGCGCCACAACTGGACTGTAGGCCAAACAAGGTTCAGGGAGAGGGACCTGTACCTGCCGGGGCGGCAGTTGCCTTACTACCAGCCCATGATAAGTGTTACCGCGGCGCCAATACAGTCGCCGGGTCTCATTTCAAAGCGTAACAGTTCTTAACCATGCGATAACGGTTCTCGAAGAGTAATGACGGCGTGGTCGTCACCGAAGCTATTTCCAGCTTTCCGAGGCAGCTATCCCTGCCCGTTGCATTAACGACATATTGTGATGTGCGTATTTGTAAAGCCATTGCGGCCAGTGCAACCAATCGTATCCGCCTTCAAGTTTGGCCCGCAGCAGTGTCGCATCGTCCCAACTATTCACCGGAAGCCGTGGCAGATAGTAGTGATTGTTATCTTTCGAAGCGCGGCCAATGATCGTGGACACGCCGTTCTCAAACCCCTGATTCTCCAGAATATCGACAAGAAATTGTGTGAAATTCTTGTTTTCTTCCGGAAATGCAAACGG
>JALYLI010000119.1 GCA_030774335.1 Acidobacteriota bacterium
GAAGGCATCTGAATCGACGCCCCCATCGACGCAAACAAATCCAGAATCGCGGTGCGCGTCGGATTCAGTCCCACGTTGTGAATCAGCAAACTCGATTCCGGAAACAACGAAGCCGCGGCGATAAAAAACACCGCCGAAGACAAATCCCCCGGCACATCCAGCAACTTGGCAACGAGCTTTCCGCCACTTCCATTCGAACTCCCACCCAGACCATGCACGCGAACGGTCTTGCCGTGCTTCTCAATCGTCGCGCCAAATTCTTCCAGTGCCAGTTCCGTGTGGTCCCGCGTGCGCGCCGGCTCCGTCACCGTGGTCACGCCCTCCGCGAACAATCCCGCCAGCAGCACCGCGGACTTCACCTGCGCGCTAGCCATCGGCATCTTGTAATCGATGGCCTTCAACTTAGCACCATGAATTTCCAGCGGCGCAAAATTATCCTCCCGCGCGCGAATGTCCGCGCCCATTTCGCGCAGCGGCCCCACGATGCGCTTCATCGGGCGCTGCTGTAGTGAATCGTCGCCGGTCAGCCGTGTTGTAAACTGCTGCCCGGCCAGAATTCCCGCGAGCAACCGCATCGTCGTACCGGAATTCCCCGCGTCCAGGGCGCGCCAACTGCTTTTCAATCCACGAGCGCCCCGCCCGGTCACCTTCACTGAATCTTTTTCAACTTTTACTTCCGCGCCCAACGCTTTCATGCACGCGAGCGTGCTGTGGCAATCCACCGCCGCCGAGAAATGGCGCAGTTCGCTGGTGCCCTCCGCCAGCCCCGCCAGCATCGCGTAGCGATGCGAGATCGATTTGTCGCCGGGCGGCTCAACGCCGCCGGTGATAGCCTTCGCCGGTTGTATGGTTTCTTTTTTCACGTGCAAATTTTAGCACGGCGGGCATTCGTCCCCGCCGCGACGTCTCGCACGCTTCGAACGTACGGACCGTTCTGAACAATGCGGCGACACAGACCTGTCCGACAGGACCGTTTTCGCCACGACCAACGCCGCCGATCACCTGAAATCTATTGCGCTCCGCCTGCGTATCATCGACAGGGAGAAACATTAAGTCGTCGCGCAACATCCCTATTCATCTCATCACCAAGGCGGGCAGTTTCTTCGGCGCACTACTTCTCGTTGGCGTTTTGCTCGCCGCGATTCCCGTTCACAAATCGCCGTCGGCGCAAAGTTCCGCAGCCGGGGAATCGCAATCCGCGACGCCATCCGAGCACAACATGCCCGGCATGGAAATGGGTGACGATCACGCCGCCGATGAGCACTCTGCCGCCGCCGGAGCCGTCCACGAAATGACGCCTGGGGGTAGTTGCGCAACTGCGCGGCGGTATCGAAAAATACCGCGACTACCATGCCGCACTCGACGACGGCTTCAAAATCTTTCTGCCCAATGGGTTTTACTTTGAAGTGGAATTTTTCAGTTCATTTGGCCGGGCAACATGATCCGACAATTCACTCCGCCATCACCCGCCACAAATCTTCGCCTGACAATTTTATCCGCATCACTTTTCCATTCACCACTTCCCCAAAACGAATCCACTCGGGATTGTGTTCCTCGTCCCTGAGATGAAAAATGCCGCCCTCCCCCGGCTCCAGCGGCACCGCCCCATCCATCATCAGCTTGCCTTTGCGCAAAATAATCCGCGTGCTGCCAATCCACGGATTCTCGTTCCGATAATGCCCGGTGTATTCATTCCACTCTTTCGGGTAGTCAAACGTTTTCGGGCCCGTATATTTACCGTTTGCGAACCACTCATTTCCCCAGCCAACCTCCACCACCGCACTCTTCGCGTCCTTGCTATCCGCCCGCCCGAACACAAACGAAAATCGCTCAAAGTCTCCAGGCCCGCTGTTAAACGCGTCGTTTCCGCCCTCCAGCGGCACCCGCTTCGCGTTGTGCGTAAGAAATAATCCATCTCCCTCGGCAACAAATTCCAGTTGTCGCCCATTCTCAGCTTTGTAAACTCCCGCGTAATCCTTGGCGTTCTCTATCAGGGTGGCCGGCTTCTGTTTCGGCGCCGCCGGCAATGATTTACTCTCGCTCTTCGCGCGCATCAGCTGTATCGCATACTGCGCCACCGGATTCGGCCGGTAACCTTGCATCGCGTTAATGGATGCAAACGCCCCAAATCCTCCATCGATATCCACGTGCATCGCCGACATGAACGAAACCATGCCGCCGGTATGCCGCAAAATTTTGTGTCCGTCCAGATTGTCCGCCGCGATTCCGTATCCATAACTCGCGGTGGGACCAAATTCTTCCGCTTTGATGTGCGGCTTCGAGAAAAGCTCGAAACTTTCCGGCGAAAGCAGCACACCGTGCGGTCCTTTGCCGCGATTCGCGATCATCTGAACGTACAAACCCATATCGCCCGGCGTTGAAGCAATGCAACCCGAACCATCCGTCAGAACGATGGCAGGCGCCTCACTCAACCGCCCGAATCGCGAATACGGCCGGTCATTCTGGAACGCTGCATAGTTCTTCACCGTCCGGACGCGCGTATCCAGCGTGATGCCCGGTTCGCTGTGCGTCATTCCCAGCGGCTCGAAAACGCGCTTCCGAAACACTTCCGGCAGCGGCCGCCCATCCAGCGTCCACAGCAAATGCCCCAGCACCACAAACGCCATATTGTTGTAATGAAAATATTGTCCGGGAGCATCGTGAGCGTGATGCTTTTGCGCCGGGTCGGAAAGAAACGGCGACGGGATGCCCGGCAACTGCGAAGAGTGCGTCAGCAAATGATGCGTGGTGATCGGCGCGAATGAAGAATCAATCCTCAACCACGGCAGATATTCCACAACCGGCTTATTGAGATCTAGCCCGCCTTCCTGGTGGAGTTGCAGGAGACAATTAGCCACAAAAGATTTGCTGATGGACCCGATCTGAAATAATGCTTCAGGCTTCACCGCGGTTTTTTCCTGCAAATCGCCGAAACCGTACGTAGCGATGCGCTGCACACCTTCGCGATCGGCGAGTACCAGCGTCATCCCCGGCGAATTCATCGCCCGCATGTATTGTTCGACAAGCTTATCGAGATCGCCAAAAACCGCTCGGTAAGGCGACACCGGCGTCTGCGCGTCCGCGGATGCGCCGAACGAATCCAGCACAAAGAACCTGCCGGCTGTCGCTGCAACCGCGCCTCGCACGCTTTTGCCCACAAACTGGCGCCGCGTAATTGGAAGAGACATTATTTCTTGCCACCCGTCTTTTCCTTTGCCGTCCCACCGGGACCCGCGAATTCGGGATCGCCCAATTGCCACAACAAAAATGAATATTGGTCTGTGAGCAGCGCCGAGTGCTGTGACTTCGTCGCCCCAATGCCGCCGTGCCCGGCATCGTAATCCACGCGCAGCAATACCGGTTTCCCGCTGGAGGTGGCCGCCTGCAGTCGCGCGGTCATTTTGTTCATCTGCCACGGATCCACGCGCGGATCGTTAATCCCCGTTGTCAACAGCACGGCCGGATACGCCGTGTGATCTTTCAAGCGGTGAAACGCGCTGATGGCCAGCAAATTCCTGAAGTCGTCCGCATTTTTCACCGTACCGAATTCCGGAATATTCGCGGGACCATTAATCTGCAGCTCCGCGCGAAGGTCATCCGACATCCCCACGTTGTCCAGCGCCGCGCCAAACATCTCCGGGTGCTCGGTAATCGCGCCCCCGATGGTAATTCCGCCCGCACTGGTCCCTTCACCGGCCAGATGTTGCGGCGAAGTATATTTGTGATCGATCAGATATTGCGCGCACGCCACAAAATCCGTGATGGTATTTTTCTTGGTGCCTTTGCGCCCGCCGCTGTGCCAGTCTTCCCCGTATTCCCCGCCGCCGCGAATGTGCGCCACCGCCACCACGCCGCCGCGCTCCAGCCACGCCAGTGACGTCGGATCGAACGCCGGGTCATAGGTGATGCCGTAGGATCCATAGCCATGCAGCAAGGTCGGGTGCGAGCCATCTAGCTTCAGCCCGCGCTTATGAATGATGGACAGCGGCACCATCGTGCCGTCCGGCCCCCTCGCTTTCACCTCTTCCGATTCAATTCCCGAAAAGTCCACCGGCGACGGCGGAATTATTTTTGTGTCCGTCAACCCATTCGTTTTTGGATCGTAATGAAAAATCAACGAAGATTTGGTCCACGAAGCCAGCCGCACAAAAACACCCGGCTCCGTAGGATTTACAAAGATTTCCTGAATCGCGCCGTCGAACGGCAAACGTATCTCCTTTGCCACGCCGCTCTCGTACGGCATCCGCCACAGCCGTCCAAGTCCGCCATCAAGCTTCTGCACATACAGCGCATCGCTCGCCGCCTGAATCCCTGTAACTACCGCGTCCGAAGCGGGCATCAACTCGCGCGCATGTGCCACTTCATCTTTGGGGAGGTCCACGCCCAGTATTTTGAAGCGCGAAGCCTCGTGGTGCGACAGCAGGTAAACATGGTCGCCGTGCACGTCGAAACTGGTCACTTCATCACCAGTATCGGCAATCTTTCGCCAGGAAGCGCTGGCATCGTGCAGGCTGTCGAGACCAGTGACATAAATAGTGGCCTCGTTCTGCACCCCGTGCGCCACCACCCCAAACGCGTATTTCGATCCCGCCGGCACGGAAACGAACGGGAAGTCGCTGTCCGTCATGCTCACGCCCGAAGACAATCCGTTGCCGAAAATCACCACATCTTTTTCCGGATCGTCACCAACGTGATGGAGATAATCGCGGCTGTTCAAATAATAAGAAGTTCGCGGATCTTCCGGCGCGGGCTTCCTCAAGCGGTTATAGAAAAAACTCCGGTTATCCGCGAGCCAGAAAACCGCTCCAAATTGCGCACGGTCAATACTCGGCCCCACGTCCTGGCCGTTGCTGGCGTCTAGCACATGCAGCACGCTGTTTTCCGATCCACCCGGAGAAATTCCTACCGCCACAAGTTTCCCGTCCGGCGAGGCTTGGAAATAATCGATGGAGAAATGCACTCCATTCGCAGTGCGCGTTTGCGGATCCAGCAGCAAGCGCTCCGCTCCACCGGCCCCATCGCGCACATACAACTTCCGATTGTCTTCGCCGGCCGACTGCTTCAGGTAAAACCAGCGTCCTCCGAAAGACTGCAGCCCATTAACGCGCACCCCCGCATCGTCCAACTGCGCAATCCGCGCCCGCAATTTTTCGCGATTCGGAATGCGCTCCAGCATCGCGCGCGTGTAGTCGTTTTGCGCCCGCATCCATGAAGTAACCTCCGGGCTCTTCAGATCCTCCAGCCAGCGATACGGGTCGGTAACATCCGTGCCAAAAAAAGTTTCCTTCACATCACGAATCGGCGTTTCCGGTGGGCTGAGTCGTTTCGGCGCCTTATCTTCCTGCGCCATCGTCGAAACCGCAGCTGTCAGCAACAGCAAAACAAAAGCGGGAATCCGTATTTTTTGCATCTTCGTCATCCTCCAGCCATATGGTTGCGCCGAATATATACTCAAAGCCCGGCCCAAACCAGCGCGTGACCAGCCTCGAACGGTTGAATGAATAGATAGGCCCCGGCGCAAAAATAGTCCTAGAACCACTAGCCAACTCTTCCTAGTCCGTACTCTGCAGCGGTTCGATTGCGCCTCCTTCCACCCCCGCGTATCATTATCTGTTCATGCTCCCGGCGCATTTTCACCACTCCATTTTTCGTTCGCCTGCCTGCTCGCTCTGCCTCGCAGTACTCGTTCTCGCTTGGCTAACCGTCTCGCCAAACCCATCCCGCGCTCAACAATCCACCGCGCTAATGTCGCTTTCTGAAATTCATCCCGGAATGCAGGGCTACGCCTACACCATCTTCTCCGGCGATCAAGTTGAAAAGTTCGACCTCGAAGTTCTGGGAATCATGCCCAATTTCCTCGGCCCCAAACAATCCATTATTCTCGTCCAGCTCAAGGGCCCTAAAGTAGAGCACACCGGAGTCGTCGCGGGCATGAGCGGCAGCCCGGTATATCTCGATGGCAAACTCGCCGGCGCGCTTTCACTGAAACTCGGCGTGTTCACCAAAGAACCCATTGCCGGCGTCACACCCATTGCCGACGTTTTGAAATTCCGAGCGCCACAAGATACTCCGGCGGCGGGCGCACAGCCGTCACAAAACGCCGCGCAACAATTTTTTCCGCTAGCTTCCCTGTCGATCGAAGCCTCGGCGAGCCCCTCCAATAATTCTTCAGCCCCGCACGTCACCCTGCCTTCCGGTTCCGCTCTCGAGCCGATTGAAACCCCGCTGGTCTTTTCCGGCTTTGACGCCTCCGCGCTGCGGCAATTTTCTTCGCAGCTGCAAAGTTACGGCTTTGTAGCCGCCCAGGGCGGCACCGCCGCGCCGCGTCCCGATGACGCGCAACTGAAGCCCGGGGATATGGCCGGCATGGTCCTCGTGCAAGGGGATGCCTCCATTAATTCCGCCTGCACCGTGACGGCCGTGCAAGCCGATCGCGTTTTCCTCTGCGGCCACCCCTTCCTGAGCCTTGGCGACGTGCAGCTCCCCATGGCCCGCAGCCGCGTAGTCACCACGCTTTCATCCGACATGGCCTCCACCAAAATCGTGAACGTCGGCGGCTCCATCGGCACCATCACCGGTGACCACATCACCGCCGTCACCGGAAAACTTGGCGCGGCCCCCGCCATGATTCCGCTGGACCTTACGCTCTCCGTCGCGGGCGCGGAAAAGCAACTCCACTTCGAATTGGTCAATCACCCGCGCCTGACGCCGGTACTGGTCGCGCTCACCACTTTCAGCGGCCTCACGCAAAATTCGCTTTACGGCGAAGGTACAACGCTGCACCTTTT
The DNA here is from genome assembly GCA_030774335.1 of Acidobacteriota bacterium. Taxonomy (GTDB): domain Bacteria; phylum Acidobacteriota; class Terriglobia; order Acidiferrales; family UBA7541; genus Acidiferrum. Next base: position 6,789 of record JALYLI010000119.1, read on the forward strand.
CGGCGCGATCCAGTTGAAAAATCATGCCCCGGTACAAGTGGAAAATACTTTCGCGCCCGGTGACGCTCTTGCTCCCGACGGTTTGCCCATCGCGCTCGCGATGCAAAGCATTTTCTCGCGCCTGTTCACCAATAATTTTGAAGCTGCCGGCATTGAGCGCGTTTCCCTGAAAGTGGAAAGTGTACCCGGGCGTCACTCTTTCACCATCGAAAGTGCCTGGCTGGAAAAAGGCGAAGCCGCTCCCGGAGAAACCCTCCGCGTCCGCGTGCTGCTGCGTCCCTATCGCGGCGCCGCCCGCGTGGAGGAAACTACCGTGCGCGTTCCTGACCAAGTGACGCGCGGCACCATGCTGCGCGTGCTGGTCAGCGATGCCGACATGCTCAATCGCGCGTCTCGCGGATTTGCGCCCGTAGCCGTCAGCGGCTCCGCCGGCCTCGATCAACTCATCGCCCTGCTCAATCGCGAGCGTCGCAACGATCGCCTCTACGTCGGCCTCTTCTCTCCCTCTCCCACCATGCTGTGGGACGACAAGGAACTACCCAACGTGCCCCTCTCCGAAATTAATATTGTGGATGGCCGCCCCGCGCCCGGCAGCGTGCAGGTCCTTCGCGAATCGCTTTCCAGCGAATCTTCCATTTCTCTTGGCGGACCCGTCGCGGGAGTTATTTCACTCAACCTACAAATCCGATGACCACTGCTGAAAAAATGTTGAAGCGATGCCGGGCGCTTTCGTCTCCGGTCCGCCGCGCTCGTGCCGCTCGTTCCTTTGTGGCGCTTTTGCTTCTCGTTGCCTGCGCCTATGTACTGCGCGCGGAACATACTCGCCACTGGCGCGTCACCACCTATGACGAATTTTTGAAAGGCACCGCGCACGGCGTAGCGGTTCGCAGCGACGGCCGCCTCGAACTGGCCCCGAAATTCACGCTCGTGGCCGACGCCGACGCCTCCTATCTATGGTCTCTGCGCACCGGCGCCAAGGGCGTGCTTTATGCCTCTGGCGGATCCCCCGCCAAAGTAGTTCGCTTCGACGCGAACAAGCCTGCCACGGTTTTTGAATCGTCCGACCTTTCCGCGCAAGCTATCGCTTTCGATCCCCAGGGTAATCTTTATGTGGGCACGTCGCCCGACGGCAAGGTTTACCGTGTCTCTTCCTCCGGCGAAAAATCCGTCTTCTTCGAACCCAAAACAAAATACATCTGGGACCTCGCTTTTTCCCCGGATGGCACGCTGTACGTCGCCACCGGAGACAAGGGCCAGATCTTTTCCGTCCATCCCAGCGGCCAGGGCGAACTTTTTTATTCGAGTGACGAAGCGCACATTCGCGTTCTCGCTTTCGATCCCGCCGGCAACCTCATTGCCGGCACCGAGCCCAGCGGCCGCGTTCTGCGCGTCTCGCGCGGTGGCGAAAAATCTTCTGGCGAAAACAAATCTCGCGACAAATCGCCTGCCGCGTCCGCAGAAGGTTTCGTCCTCTACGAAACTCCCAAGCGCGAAGTCACCGCGCTGGCCATTGCTCCCGACGGCACCATTTATGTTTCCGCCATCGGCGAGCGCCAACACAACGTCACTCCGCCGCCCTCCTCAGTCATCACCAATCCTCAAGGCACTACCACGATCACTCCTGGAACGGTTGCTGCCTCCAGTCAACCGGTTACTCAGCCCGTCTTCGTGGCCTTTCCTGCCTTGCTGACCTCCAGCATCTATCGCCTGAGCCCAGCCGGCGCTCCCGATGAGCTGTGGTCCTCCCGCGAAGAAATTGTCTACAGCCTGGGCCTTGCTGCGGATGGCCGACTCCTCGCCGGCACGGGCAACAACGGCGCGCTGCTCTCCATCGATTCCAAAGGAGTTTTTGCGCAGCTCGCCAAAGCCGGCTCCGCGCAAATCACCGGAATATCGCGCGGCAAGGATGGCCACGTTTTTGTGTGTACCGCCAATCCCGGCAAAGTTTTTTCTGTCGGCCCTGACTTCGAAGCTGAGGGCGTCTACGAATCGCGCTCCTACGACGCTCAGATCTTTTCACAATGGGGCCGGCTGGAGTGGTGGAGTCCGCGCACGGGAGATGCGAAAGTCTCTTCGCGCGAAACCGAACCGCGCGTGGAATTTTTCGCGCGTTCCGGCAACACCGAAGATCCCGGCAGAGAATGGTCCCGCTGGCTTGGCCCGTATACTCATTCCGGTGCGGCTCTCGAAATCCCCCCGGCCCGTTTCGCGCAGTGGAAAGCCATCATCCACGGCGGCCGCCCCGGCGATGGCGTGGACTGGGCCAGCCTCGCGTACCTCCCGCGCAACGTCGCGCCCATGATTGACGGCATCGCCTTGCAGGACCCCGGCGTGCGCGCCGGCGCCACCACAATTATTTCCTCGGGCCAACCCGCGAACGTAAATCTCAAGATGCCTCCGTCGCCAAACGCTTCCGGCGTAATCATCTTGCAATCCGGCACGGCTCCAAAGTTTGAGCCTCCGCCGCAAGGCCTGCAGCAAAAAGGCTACGCTTCCGTGCTATGGAGCGCGCACGACGATAACGACGATGAGCTGCGCTACGCCGTTTACTATCGTGGGGAGAACGAACAGGATTGGAAATTACTGAAGGACAAGCTGGAGCAGAAATTCTATTCCTGGGATACCACTTCTTTTGCCGACGGCGCTTACTACCTGAAAATTGTCGCCAGTGACGCGACTTCCAATCCATCAGGCAGCGCGCTCACCGCCGAGCGCTTCAGCGAACGCTTCGAAGTGGACAACACCTCGCCAGTCATAGAGCATCTCGAAGCCACGACTGCCGCCGCACACGGAGGGTCGCCGTCGAAAGCAAATGTCATCGTTAAATTCACCGCCCGCGACGCCACCACCAGCGTGGAGCGTGCCCAATACAGTATCGATGGAGGTGACTGGATTCTCGTCTCGCCCGCGGGAAATATCAGCGACGCCCCCGAGGAAAAGTACGAATTCACAGTCGGTGATCTGTCTGCCGGTGAGCACACCATCGCGGTGCGCGCTTACGATCGTTTTGAAAATGTGGGAAGTGGCAAAACCGTGGTTACCGTCGCAGCAAATTCCAGCCGTCGCTAGTTTGCGCTAACTGCTTCTTGCCGCCCAGGTCTGCGGCCCCACAGCTTCGGTATGAAGTTTTTCAATCTCCGCGCCAAACCCGATGCGCCCGTCGCCAAACGGTTCGCTTCGCGCATGTACCACTCTCGCCGTGCAATTCGTTTCCAGTGGCGCGGTTCCGGTGACTTCTTTGGGCATGCGCAGGGTAACTTCCAGCGGCATTCCCACCTGCAACGGTGCGGACGACGCGAAAAAAAATCCCCCTCGCGAAACATTCAGCGCTTCCGTGAAGTGCTCGCTGCTATCCTTCGCAACTCCCAGCGCGCGAAAGCGCAGCGGCGTGCGCAAGTTATAGCGGGTTAACTGCCGTCGTTCGGCATCCTTCACTTTGGCCTGCTCCAATTGGGGGAAAACCGACACAAACTCTCACAGTTGCGGGGGTACCCGTCAGTATGGCAAAGCGGCGGGACAGGTCAAGTGTCAAATTAACGGGCCGGCGGGTACCAAGACCGCCCCGTCCAACCTTTGCGCTTTAGCACGCTTCCAGTATCCTGCTGTTGATCAGGAGCAATCCATGCCCGGCACAACCTCACCATCCAAAGCGCACCCGGATCCAGGCGCGGCGATGATCGCTCCCGTGGATTTCGTAGCTCCTTCCTGGGCCTCCATCGTGGAAGCCCACGCGCGTATCGCGCCAAAAATCCATCGCACGCCGGTGCTGACCAGTTCTTCGCTCGATAAACTGACCGGCGCGCGCATTTTTTTCAAGTGTGACAATTTTCAGAAAACCGGCTCGTTCAAAATTCGCGGTGCGAGCAATGCGGTCTTTTCACTGACCGACGCCGAAGTCGCCAATGGCATCGTCACGCAATCCAGTGGTAATCACGGTGCCGCCATCGCCTGCGCGGGCGCATGGCGCGGCGTAAAAACTTGGGTAGTCATGCCGAAAAATGTGCCGCAGGTAAAATATCGCGCCGTAGAAGGCTACGGCGCGCAGATAACTTTGTGCGAACCTACCGTCACTTCCCGCAACGAAACTGCCGCCCGTGTGCAAACCGAAACCGGCGCGCACCTCATCCATCCCTATGACGACGATCGCATCATCGCCGGACAGGCCACCGCTGCCAAAGAATTGCTCGAAGAAGTCAGCGATCTCGACGCCGTTTTCGCCCCGGTAAGTGGCGGCGGTCTTCTCAGCGGCACCTGCCTCGGCGTTAAAGGCATGCGATCAGAGATTCGTGTTTTTGGTTGCGAACCGGAACGCGCCGACGACGCCTATCGCTCTATCCAGAGCGGCACGCTGCAATTACAGGATTCGAGCGACACTATCTGCGACGGCTTGCGAGCTTCGCTCGCGCCGCGCACCTTCGCCATCCTGCGAAAAATGGTGGACGGAATTTTGCTCGCCAGCGAAGAAGAAATCATTGCCGCCACGCGCCTCGTGTGGGAGCGCATGAAAATCATTATCGAGCCATCCTCCGCGGTAGCCATCGCCCCGCTGCTAAGGCCGGGCGCCATCGCCGCTTTAATTCCGCCACGCCCAGACGGAACCGCCCCAAAAATCGGAATAATTTTCTCCGGCGGAAACGTGGATCTTTCCACCCTGCCGTTTTAAGCGCGCTGGTTGAATTTTTTTGGGAACGCCAATCGCCCGATTGGCACTTTAAGAAAGCGATGGAAACCAGTTCCACCGCCAATCAATAAAACGCGGCGGGTGCCCCATTCTCAGGTTTTTGGAGGACCTGCCCGCCGTGGCGGGCGGGGTTCGTCACGTGGGAGCGTTTGGAATTAATCCGCGAGGTCGTGTTGCAACGCTTTGACCTTAAGCGCCCATCAAACCTGCTTCATCTTCAACTTCCCCTCAGCCTTGTTCTCTTCCAGAAACGCTCGCAAATCCTGCGAAGCATCCAGTAATCGTATCCACTGCTCGTAATACAGCGTGACCGGAAAGCGCCCCAGTCCATAGACGCTCACTCCGCCCTTTTCACCCACGCGAAATTCCAGCGCCCCGGTCCTCCGCCCCGCGCCTTTCTTCTCCAACTCCGCAACCTTGGCTTTCAACTCTTCATAAGATGGTTCGGCCATATCGTTTCTCCATTCGGTCAACGCCGCCGATTATAACCAAGTCGACTTTGTCTATCGAGCGCGTTACTGAGTGCCTTACTTCAACGTGACTTTTTTCACCAGCGGCAAATCCTGCGACGAACCACCCGCCATGAACGAATAGCCGCCCGGCACCAGCTTCCAGCTCTCCGAGGCCTCGTCAAAAATGGAGAGATACATCGGGTCGATGCTCACGCTCACTTCTTTGCTTTCGCCCGCATTCAATTGCACCCTGCTGAAGCCTACCAGCCGCTTCGGCGGTTCGCCGGCCTCCGCAGGCAGCGCCGCATAAACCTGTGCAATCTCCGCTCCCGGCCGGCTGCCGGTATTTTTCACCGAAAAAGTCACCGTGGTAGTTTTGCCCGGCTTAACTCTTAAATCCGAGTACGCATACGTCGTGTACGACAACCCAAATCCAAACGGAAACAGCGGCGTCTTCTTTTCCGCGTCATACCACTTGTAACCCACCTTCAAACCCTCATCGTAGTGCACTTCGAACGTCGGCTTGGCCTCGCCGGATTTCATTACTGCTTCATTGCCCGTCGCTCCGGGAGGCGGTACCACCAGTTGCGGATGCGGCAGGTCCGCTTCGCTGCGCGGAAACGTCATCGGCAATTTCGCGCTCGGATTCACGTCGCCAAAAAGTATGTTGGCCACCGCGTCCGCACCTTTGCTTCCCGCGTACCACGCCTCCAGAACGCCGCTCACCTTATCGAGCCACGGCATGGTCACCGCCGTGCCGGTCTCGAGCACCACGACGGTATGCGGATTCGCGGAAGCCACTTGATCGATCAGCGCGTTCTGATTGTCCGGCAAAGACAGATCCGGCAAATCCATTCCCTCGCTCGTCCACTGATGAACAAAAACAATGGCAACATCAGAATTTTTCGCCAATGCCGCCGTCGCCTCAGGATTCTCGCCGGATTCAAATTTCACGGTAGCTCCGGGAGCTCTGGCCATGATGGCCTTCAATGGCGAAGTCGGAAACCACACATGCGCCTGCCACTTGAACGACGGAAACCCCGGCGGATCGACCTGCGCAGAACCGCCGCCGCTGATCATACTTTCATCGGCATGCGCGCCGATCACCGCAATGGAGCGAATTTTCGTGCGGTCCAGCGGCAGTATCCGTTTGTCGTTCTTCAACAGCACGCTGCTTTGCTCCGCCAGATGTCGCGATATCTCCAGATGCTTTTCCACATCAACCACACTTCTCTTCATCGGAAAATCCACGATGCCGCTCGCAAATTCCGAACGCAGGATTCGCTGCACGTGCTCATCAAGCTCAGCCAGGGGAACTTTTCCGTCCTGCACCGCTTTTCTCAGCGGTTCCCCGTAAAAAAGATCCTCAGGCTCCTCGTTGTCCAGTCCCGCGGCCGACGCTTTGACAACACTATGCGTACCGCCCCAATCGGAAACCACAAAACCCTTAAACTTCCAGCTTTTCTTCAGTACATCCGTCAGCAAATACTTATTCTCGCAGGCGAAATCCCCGTTGATGGCGTTGTAAGAACACATCACCGCCGCGGGATTACCGATTTCAATGCCTATGTGAAATGCCAGTAGATCGGTCTCCTGCAGCTCGCGCTTTCCTATGACCGCATTTACTTCGTTGCGCCCGCTCTCCTGATCGTTGGCCACGTAATGCTTGATGTCGCCGATCACGTGCTGCGCCTGTTCGCACTTGATGCGATTGCCGACCAGCGTCCCCGTCAGAATTGGATCTTCTCCCAGGTATTCGAACGTGCGTCCGTTGCGCGGCTCACGCGTGATGTTCGTCCCGCCGCCCAGCGTCATGTTGTAGCCCTGCGCGCGCAACTCTTTGCCGATCAGCGCGCCATATTCGCACGCCGCTTGCGGATCCCATGAAGCCGCCGACGCCACATTCGATGGCAACGCCGTCGAATATCGCCCGTTGTCCGCGCTGCTGCGCACACCATAAGCAGCGTCGCTCATCTGAATCATCGGGATGCCCAGCCGCGCCACGCCCAACACAAAACCAGCCCCACCATTTCCCAGATACGCATTCGGCCGCGGCTTGCCCCACCCGGGCATCCCCTCGCCGTGCACCAGATCGATTTTTTCGTCAAGCGTCAATTCCTTCAAAACCATCTCGGCGCGTTCATCCGCGGAAAGTTTGGTATTCATCCATGGATGACTGCTCTTGGCGTTTGTATTTTCTGATTCTTGTGCCGATGAGCCTGGGATGACCGGCAAAGCTGCGCTGAACAAAAGAATTGCTAAACCAAAGTTCCGGATTGGTCTCATCAACAATGGCCTTCCTCGAAAAGGAAAAGTGAAATATGGGTTACGGCTAAAAGGTTGAAACGGTTTCATTGCCGCAGTGACACAGTACGACAAACAACAAGATTTCCCAAGCACAACATTAGAAATATTCAATGTTTAACTGACTCTTTTTGGACATCCTGTTTTTTACTTTCATGCAACACTGGCGGCAGAAATGAGGTCTTATCATCCATGATCGATATCAAAAAGTCTGACGGTAAAGCCGGCGAAGGCGGGCCCCCGGTCGCCTCCCAAAGCGTGGCGGAAGTCCTTGAACGGGAACAAGACGCGGTCATCCATGAGTGGATGGGCCTGGTGGAAAAACAGGAAGACCTCATGACGGTTACCTTGAGCTACGCAGACCGCACCGGGCATCTGCCGAAACTGTTGCGAGATGTAATCGCCCGCCTGCGCCTGAAAGCCGGCACAAAAGCGCCGCTCTCCATCGCTGCGAGTCATCACGGGGACTTGCGTCGGGAACAGGGCTACTCAGTGGCTATGGTCGTCGAGGAGTCCCGCCTGCTGCAGGTCTGTCTTTTCACCACTCTGCACAAGAATACCGACCAGATTGAGTACAGCAAACTTCTACCCGACGTGGTGACCATTGCGGACGAAGTCGACGCGCAACTGAAGCAACAAATGCTTCGCTACATGTCAGCCGGCGCGGTTGTGCAGAACGCCAAGGTGAACTGAACTCGCCGCACTATCACGTTTAACCGCTTAAGCGCATTAGTATTACCCCCCTTCCCTTGACGTAGATCACCTGAAAACTGCCGATGAGGCTGGTTGGGGGCCCGTATGGGATCAGAACCTGAACAGTGCGTGCTGCTCGTGCAATGCCATGCAGCGGATGTGCGCCTCATCTCCAAAGCCTTGACGGGCGAGGCTGCCGGAGGTCTGCGCGTTGAATGTGTGGATAATGTCGCCGCCGCTCTCGCACGAATCGGCACAGGCGGCGTGCAGGGAATTATCCTGGATATCGAAATGCCCGGCAACCGTGGGCTTGTCGCCTATGAAACACTGTTCTCTGCCGCACCACAGATCCCCATCCTCATTCTTAGCGGAAACGAAAATGAAAGCGTGGCCAATCAGGCCGTGGAGCGCGGATCACAAGACTACATTCTGAAAAGCCACCTGCAGGAATCCAGCGTACGCCGGGCGGTGCGCCGCATGATCGAGCGAAACGCCTTGGAAGAATTGGCCTACCGGCAGCTACAATGCGCCGAGGCAACTTTGGCTTGCTCCGACGAAGCCGTCTTGACCAGCGATGACTCGGGGCGCGTCACCTATCTGAACCCCGCGGCCGAACTGCTGACCGGGTGGTCGCGCGAGGAAGCACAGGGCCGCCCGCTTGGGGAAGTTTTTCGGGTTATTGGCACCATCACACCAGGGCTCACGGTTGACCAGCGCTCCGCGAAAGCTACGGTTGAAAAAAACGATCCGCTAGCTTTCGATTGCATACTCATCCGGCGCGATGGGCCTGAAGTGGCTATCCATAATTCGACCACCCCTACGCGCGACCGCAGTGGCAACGTAACCGGAGCGCTGGCCATTTTCCACGACCTGGGCATAGCTCGCGAGAAAATCCTGGAGCTCTCGCATCTGGCACAGCACGATTTTCTGACCGGCCTGCCGAATCGCTTGCTGCTGAATGATCGCACCACGCAGGCAATTTCTTTCGCGGCGCGCTATAGCACCCAACTGGCGGTCATGTTTGTGGACCTGGATCACTTCAAAAGCATCAACGACACCAGCGGCCATGCCGTGGGCGACAAATTGCTGCAAGTTGTGGCCGGCCGAATCGTGGCCTGCGTGCGCCGATCGGACACCGTAAGCCGTCATGGCGGCGATGAATTTGTCGTCTTGCTTTCGCAGGTCGAGCACGCCGAAGACGCCGTCTTCATCGCCAGAAAAATTCTCCGCTCCCTTGCCGAACCATACCTCATCGATCAGAAACAACTGCTCACCAACGCGAGCATCGGCGTCAGCACTTACCCCGGAGACGGGCAAGACGCGGAGACCCTGATCCACAGGGCCGATACCGCCATGTATGAAGCAAAAAAGCTGGGCCGCAATAATTACCAATTTTTCAAAGCCGACATGCAGGCGCGGGTGCTGGAGTGGCAAAGCCTCGAGGGCAATTTGCGCGGCGCGTTGGATCGCAATGAATTCACCTTGCATTACCAACCCAAAATTGAGCTAAAGACGGGCCGCGTCACTGGCGTGGAGGCGCTGATTCGCTGGAAGCATCCGGAAAGAGGGCTGATTCAGCCCAACGCATTCGTGCCCATCGCCGAAGAATCTGGATTAATAGTGCCGATCGGCCAGTGGGTTCTACTGGAAGCTTTGCGTCAAGCACGCGTGTGGTTGGATGCGGGCCTGCCGCCGGTACGCATAGCTGTCAACGTATCCGCGCTGGAGTTTATGGCTAAGGATTTTCTTTCTGGCGTTCGCGCCGCGCTGATTTCGACCGGTGTGCAGCCTCAAAACCTGGAGCTCGAGTTAACCGAAACAGTTTTAATGCGCGATGCCGAATCCGCGGTAGAGACGCTCCATGCCTTAAAAGCCATCGGCGTGCAACTCGCGGTCGATGACTTCGGTACTGGCTATTCGAGCTTTAGTTATCTGCGGAGGTTTCCGCTGGACTCTTTGAAAGTTGACCGCAGCTTCATCAACGAGATTTCGTCGGGTGGAAACGACCGCACCATTCTGAGCGCCATGATCAACATTGGCAGAAGCCTGAATCATCGAGTGGTGGCCGAAGGGGTGGAAACACGCGAGCAACTGCACTTTCTGCAACAGCAACAATGTAGCGAGGGGCAAGGATTTTTTTTCTGCCACCCGGTGATCGCTGACAAATTCGCGGAATTTCTGGAAACCGGAGCCCGGGAGTCAGTCGTGCATTGACGGCGCCAGTTGTGCTCATTCATAAAAGCCGCGGTTTTGCGCCCCTGACGGGAGCGCCCAAGCATCCAGAAAATGCGCTCACCGCATCGAAAAGAACAACCGCCTGCGCTGATTTTGCTCGGGGTGCAAACCTGGACTCACCGCGAGAGGTTACGAGTCGGTAACGAAATTCACTGTGATAGCCTTTAAAAATTGGGGCGCGGTGGTGGTCTTTCCGGCGCATTTATCTCCAGACAGTCGTTCCATCAGGCGGCCTCGGTATCTCCAGCTTGTCAATATGCGCTCAAAATTTCGCCACGAAACCCGAGCCTTTTTCCAAGTAAAACCAGCCTGTGCAGGGCGGGAGTATTAATATGCCAGTGACGCGCGCAGGTATTCGCACGATCAATTTTTCAAAGGTTGTCACCTTAGGCCTCACAGCACTCCTACTGGTTCTCGCCGGATGGCCTTCGCCAGCCGCCGCGCAATCGAAAGAGACCAGCGTGGCCGCCAATGCCACGCCATCACAGGCTCGCATCACCCAGGCCATCGATGAAAAACAGCTGCTGCGCCTGAAAGGCAATGTCCATCCGCTCGCGCAAGCCCGATTTGATCAGGGCGCGGTTGCCGACTCGCAACCCGTGGACCGCATGCTGCTCCTCCTGCAGAGGAGCGATGAGCAGGAAGTCGCGCTCCGCCAACTGCTCGAAGATCAGCTGACGCTTGATTCTCCAAAACACCACGCCTGGCTGACTCCTGAAGAGTTTGGCGCAAGGTTTGGCCCCGCCGACGCCGACATTCAGGCCACCACCGCGTGGCTTAACGCCAAGGGCTTTTATGGCATTAAAGTCGGGCCGGGCCGCACCACCATCGAATTTTCGGGCAACGCCGGGCACGTGCGCGACGCGTTTCATACCGAAATTCACCAGTACGTTGTGAAGGGCGCGCCACATTTTGCAAATGTCAGCGATCCGCAGATTCCCGCCGCGTTATCTCCGGTAGTCGCTGGCGTAGTTTCCCTGCATAACTTTCCCAGGCTTGCGCACTCCCACTCCATCGGCAAATTCCAACGCGCCAGGGATGGCGGCGCGGTCGCGCCGCTATTCTCGTTCTCTGGATGTGACAGCAGCACCGGCGGGCAATGTAACGGCCTTGGCCCCGCCGATCTGGCGAAAATTTATAATATTCCGCCGAGCCTTGACGGCACCGGGCAGACCATCGCGGTGGTGGGCCAAAGCAACATAAATCTCGCCGACGCGCAGGAATACCGCGCCATGTTTGGCCTTCCGGTCAATGATCCCGTCATCATTTTGAACGGCCCCGATCCCGGCCTGCAACCCGACGAAGCGGAGGCCGACTTGGACGTGCAGGTCTCCGGCGGTGTGGCGCCGAAAGCGGCCATTAAGCTGGTCGTTTCGGAAACACCCACCACTGGCGCAACCGGAGGCGTCGATCTATCTGCGCTGTACATCATCGACAACAATATCGCCGGCGTAATGAGCGAAAGCTACGGTGCCTGCGAGTCCGCGCTGGGCGCCACCGGCAACGCCTTCTACAAGGCCATGTGGGAACAGGCTTCCGCGCAGGGCATCACCGTGTTGGTATCCACGGGCGACAGCGGCTCCGCCGGTTGCGACAATCCCAACTCCGAGGAGTTCGCTGCCAACGGCCTGGCCATCAGCGGAATCGCCTCCACGCCCTTCAACGTCGCCGTAGGCGGTACGGATTTCTCCTACACCGTGGCCAGCCCTTCCTCGGTTTACTGGAACACCACCAACGGCGGCACCCCGCCAACCGAATCTGCAAAATCGTATATTCCCGAGTCCACCTGGAACGATACCTGCGCCGCGGTCATACCCAACACCTGCACGGCCGCGACCATTAACGCCAATAGCTCCAACCCCATCGACGTGGTGGCAGCGAGCGGCGGTCCCAGCTCCATTTACACTAAGCCCGCCTGGCAGAGCGGCATCACTGGAATGCCCGCGGACAGCAAGCGGGACATTCCGGATATCTCGCTGTTTGCCAGCAATGGTGAGAACAACAGCTTTTACATCGTCTGCCAGAAAGATTTTACCGGGGCCAATTCTTGCGATCTCAGTACGCCCTTCCAAAATTTCGAAGGCGCGGGCGGCACCTCCGCATCGGTACAGGCCTTCGCGGGAATCATGGCGCTGATCAATCAGAGTCAAGCCACGGTGTCTGTTCCCGCGCCCCGCCAGGGCAACGCCAACTATGTTTTGTACAAGTTGTATAAAAAGCCCTCCCCCGGGATCTGCACTTCCAATCCCGCCGCGGCCTCCGCATCGGGTTGCGTTTTTTACGACGTCATCAAGGGAAATATTTCCGTGGCCTGCAAAGGCGGCACGCCCAATTGCAGCAACACCAGCACTGCGGCAAATCAGTACGGTGTAGTGGGCACTGCTGTGTTGCCTTCCTTTACAACAACTGCCGGGTACGATCTCGCAACCGGCCTCGGCACCGTAAACGTTGCGAATCTTGCGGCCGCATGGGCAACCGCGGGACTAACATCAACAACCACCACGATTACCGCCTCTCCAAGCGGCACCATTGCGCACGGCTCCAACGCTGGCTTCACCGTGACCGTTGCTGGTTCAGGAGGAACTCCTGCCGGCCAGGTGTCTCTGATCGCAAGCCCCGCGGGTGCTGCGCAGACGGGTATTGGTCCCTTCACTTTGGCCTCGGGAACCGCGACATTCACCACCAATATGTTGCCGGGCGGAACGGCGTACAACGTAGTTGCCCATTACAGCGGCGACGGCGCGTTCGCGCAAAGCGATTCCGCGCCCGTCACCGTCACCGTCAGCAAGGAAAGCAGCAAGACTTTCGTCAGCCTGGTGACCTTCGACCCCAATACCGGCGGCATTGCCAGCAACAATGCCGCCACGGCCGCGTACGGTTCTCCCTACATCATGCGCATTGATGTCACCAATGCCTCTTCAACGCCGTGCTCCGACAACTCTGACTCCGGAAACATTCCTCCCGTCGATACCATTCCCTGCCCCACCGGAAACGTCGCTGTCACCGACAACGGCGCGCCCTTGAATGACTTTCTCAACAGCAACACTGGTGTGAGCTCGAATATTGTTCCGCTCAATCGCCACGGCTTTTTCGAAGATCAGCCCATCCAGCTCCCGGCAGGAAATCACAGCATCGTGGCAGCCTACGTCGGCGACAACAGCTACACCGCCAGCACATCGCCCGCGGACGCTCTCACCATCACGTTGGCAGGCACGACTATCACCGTGAGCGGGCCCACCAATGCCACCACCACACAACAAGTCACCATCACGGCAACCATCGCAACCAATAGCAGCGGCGTGGGCCCAACAGGTACGGTCACCTTTATTTCGGGTACAAGCACGCTCGGTACCGCCTCGGTGGTCGGTGTCGCGGCCAATCTCGGTACCGGAACTCCAGCAACCGGGACCGCCCAATTGGTTGCGACCTTCACGACCACAGGCACAAAGAGTATTACCGCGACATACAGCGGCGACGCTAATTACTCGCCCTCCGGACCTTCCGCTCCTTTTTCCGTCAATGTGACCGGCAGCACCACTGGAACCTTTACCCTCGCTGGTTCGCCTGTGACCGTGACCGCTGGCGCTACCGGCCTCTCTACCATTACGGTAACTCCCACAGGTGGCTTCACTGGAAATGTCCAAGTCACTTGTGCCGGCACCGGGTTGCCTCCGGGTGTCACCTGCACCCCGAGCCCCTTGACCATCGCGGTCACGGGAGCGGCGCCCGCGACCGGACAATTGACTGTCGCCGTCGCAGCTCCATCCACTTCGATGACCGCTTCACGAATCGCCGACGATCAGCGTGTGGTCTACGCCGCGCTCACACCCATTCGGCCGCGCCGCGCCAACACTCGCGGCCCCCATGGCTGGTGGACGCTGAGCGCAGGCGCCGGCTTTGCAGCCATGTTGCTGTTCTTATTCCCCGGCCTCCGTGGACGAAATCAACTTCGCGCCGCCTTCGGATTGGCACTCCTCTGCGTACTCAGTTTCACACTGGGCTGCGGCGGCGGCAGCGGGGGCGGTGGTGGCGTGGTCGCTACCCACACATCCATCTCGGTGACTGCGACCAAATTGCCCTCCACGGCCAACAACTTCGCGTTCACCGTAACTGTGACGGCATCGGGAGCCACGCCGACCGGACAAGTGCAGTTGTTCGACGGCACCACCGCGCTGGGATTACCCGCCCCGGTATCTAACGGGACCGTATCCATCACCACCGGACTGGGAGCCGTGGGTACGCACTCTGTAACCGCGCACTACTTGGGCACGAGCACCACGCAGGCCTCTGCCAGCGGTGCGCTCAATTTAACGGTGACGGGCGCCACCACGTTGCCGCTCACCACTTCACCGGCGGGCTCAGCCAGCGTCAACCTGACCATTCAGTAGGCCGCACGTAATTCCGGCCGCGCCAAAGTTAACTTGAAAAAAGGCTCCGGCGTTTCGCCGGAGCCTTTTTTTTGTGCCACGCGCCAAAATAAAAATACCGGAGGAAACCTCCGGTGTGCATCACAAAAAACCAAAGATAAAAACTCAGTTGAGCGCTGGAGGAAAAAATACCGCCCAGAACGTCGGCGACGGTGTAGTGAACTCCACCGGCACCAGTGAGCCTCCCTGCGCGATTTGCGGCGGCCGCACTACCCGCGCATCCACGCGCTTTTGGTTCCGTGGATTTTCCAACGTTACCTTGCTCCCCTCGCCAATCGCTTCCGTCACCAGAATCATCCCGCCGTTCTGGCTGACCGTATGCGTTTCCGCTTGCATCGGCTCGGCGCGGTTGGGAATGTGCACCACCACCGGCATGCGCAGTAGCACCCGTTGCGCGCGTCGGCGTTCCTCCGCTGTCGGAGGG
The DNA here is from genome assembly GCA_030774335.1 of Acidobacteriota bacterium. GTDB lineage: Bacteria > Acidobacteriota > Terriglobia > Acidiferrales > UBA7541 > Acidiferrum. The sequence continues at coordinate 22,005 of JALYLI010000119.1, forward strand.
CGGCTGATCGCCGGGCGCGTCGCCGTGGCGGACGAACGATTGATGTTTCCATTGGGTTTCATAGTTCCAGCCCCCAGAAATCCATTTCCGGCGAGAGTAGTTCGATGCCGTACTCCCAGCCGTCTGGCCGCGGCCCACCCTTCCATACTACTATCGCGGCGTTCGTGGAGTTGCTGGCCAGATTCGTCAGCGCTACACGATCCTCCAGCTGAAACGAATGCTTCAGCACGATCATGCAACCGTAGGGATTTACCACCCGAGTGTGCGCCGCCACTTGCACGCACTCTCCCGCAAGCGTGTTCCATTCGAGACGCACCGGAACGCGCGAGTTCATGCGCTGCCCGCGGCGCTTTTCGCGGAAGCGCGCGCTCATTTGCTTCGACTCACTAACTTTTACGGACATATTTTCCTCTACGTTTTCCAGAACGTTAACACCGGCTTGAGCCCTCTCCGTTTGCCTCGGAATGGGCTCCGAAGTACGATGCAGAGCGACTCCGGGGCAGTTAGGTCATGCTAGAGTTGCGGAGAAAAAGGGTCAATGGCACTGTGTCAAATTGGTACTGGATGTGTAGCTGGCTGGGCGGACAGGTGCGCATCCGCGTCATGAGAAAAGTCTCGGAATGCGTTATTTGATCGTAAATGCTGACGATTTGGCGTGGGCCGACGGCGTAAACCGCGGCATCGCCGATGCGCACCAAAACGGGATTGTCACCAGCACTTCCCTGCTGGCCAATGGCGCCGCGTTTGATTCCGCCGTGAAGCTCGCGCAAGCAGCGCCGGCACTGGGCGTGGGCGTGCACTTGAATTTGAGCGATGGCCCCCCAGTTTCGCCCCCGGAGCTGGTCCCCAGCATTTTGAATGAACAAGGCGAGTTTGCCGGCGGCCCGGAAAGTTTCTTGTTGCGCATCGCCCGCCGAAACTTGCGCCTCAAAGAAGTCGAAACCGAATGGGACAGCCAAATCCAGAAAGTGGTACACGCCGGAATTCGCCCCACGCATCTTGATGGACACAAGCACGTGCACATGTTGCCGGGCTTGTTTGAGATCGCTTTGCGTTTGGCCAAGCGCCACGGCATCGGAGCGGTGCGCATCGCTCACGAGGCTTCCACGCTGCGCGTCGCGCTTTCCAGCGGCGAAAACCAAAATTTGCCCATCGTGATGAAGCAGGGCGTGCAGGCGCGCGTGCTGAAGCTGCTGGCGCGAGATGCGCGCGCCCTGGCGGAGGCCGCCGGCATCGCCGCCAGCGATTATTTTTGCGGTATTGCGCAAACCGGCGAGTTGAATATCGAGGGCATGAAACGTTTGTTGCACAGCCTCCCCGAAGGCGCCACCGAGATGATGTGCCACCCCGGCTTCATGGACGCCGAGCTCGAGAAATCCGCAACCAGGCTGCAGGATTCCCGCGCCCTGGAAGTCGAAATCCTTACCCACCCGCAGATTCGAAATCTTGTCGCCTCGCAGGGGATTCGCCTGATAGACTATGCTTTCGTGGCCCAAAAGGCTTAGGCCCCGGGTCATAAAAAGGTAAAGTGCTCCAGCATGCGAAGCGAATCTCCCATCCGCTACTCCATCGTCGTCCCGTTCTTCAATGAACAGGAAAACGTCCCGCCTCTATACATGAAGCTGACCGAAGTGATGGATTCCATCGGCGAACCCTATGAGCTGGTATTTGTGGATGACGGCAGCCGCGATAACACTTTCAAAGTTCTGTCTGATATTTACGAGCACGACCGCCGCGTCAACCTGGTCCGTCTGCGCCGCAACTTTGGGCAGACCGCGGGCCTCAAAGCCGGTTTTGATTTTGCGCGCGGCGAAATTATTATTTCCATGGACGGCGATTTGCAGCACGATCCCGAGGAAATCCCGCGCTTCCTCGAAAAAATCGAGGAAGGCTACGACCTCGTCAGCGGCTGGCGTCACGCCCGCCGCGATCATTGGCTGATGCGCCAGTTCCCCAGCCGCGTCGCCAACTGGATGATCGCCAAGCTTTCCGGCATCGATTTGCACGACTTCGGCACCACTTTCAAAGCCTACCGCCGCGAAATCATTCAGGAAATTCAACTCTACGGTGAACTGCACCGCTTTATTCCCGCGCTGGCCAGCTCCACTGGCGCAAAAATCGCCGAAGTCCCCATCACCAACCTGAATCGCGAGAGCGGCCGTTCCAATTACGGCATTGGCCGCACCTTCCGCGTGTTCCTGGATCTTTTGATCGTAAAATTTTTACTGGATTATTCCACGCGGCCCCTGCAATTTTTTGGCTTGCTGGGCGTCGCGGGCGTCGCTTCCGGCGCGGCCATCGGCGGATTCGTCGGCTTCACCAAGTTTTACTACGGCCGCAGTGTGATGGCCGAGCACGGGCCGTTGATGCTGCTGGCCGTGGCGCTCTTTATCAGCGGCATTCAACTGGTCTCCATGGGGCTGCTGGGCGAAATCATCGCGCGCACTTATTACGAATCGCAGAACAAACCCATCTATTCTTTGCGCGAGGTAAAAAGCCATCGCAAGGAAATGGGAGACTCGGCCGAATCGGCGCGCCCCTCGGGTAACTCCGAGCGCTGATCCGGAGCGGGAAATTCTCGTGCTGCTTGTGAACCCGTCCAAAGGCAATATTTTTCTGGAGTGAGGCACATGGAAAGTAAGGATTCCGGTCTTGTGAGTGCCGCGCGATACGATCCTGATGAATCAGTTCGCTACTCACTGGTAATTCCCCTCTATAACGAACGCGAAAATATCCTGCCGCTCTATAAAGGACTGCGAGAATCCCTGGAAGGGCTGCACTGCGCCTTCGAATGCGTGTTTGTCGACGACGGCAGCACCGACGACAGTCTCTCTCTGTTACGTGAACTTGCGCTGGAAGATGGTCGCGTTACCGTGGTGGCCATGCACCACAATTCCGGCAAATCTTCCGCGTTGTGCGCGGGGTTCAACGTGGCCCTCGGACGTTTCATCATCACCATGGACGGAGACCTGCAACATAGCGCCGCCGATATTCCCAAATTCACCGAGAAGCTTGAACAAGGTTACGACATTGTTTGCGGTTGGCGGATCCGCCATACCGAAGGGTCGTGGCTGCAAAAAGTCTTCACCTCTTGCGCCAACTGGATCTCCGCTCGTATTTCCGGAACCGCCATTCACGATTTTGGCGGCGGATTCAAGGCCTACAAGCGGGAACTGGTGGCCCAGCTTTCGATTTACGGCGAACTGCAGCGGCTCATACCCGTGATGGCTCTGCGAAAGGGCGGAAGAGTTTGCGAAGTTCCCATCACCGCTCTTCCCCGGGAACACGGCGTTTCCAAATACGGCGTGCGGCGAAAATTGCCCTTCCTTTTCGACCTCATCACCGTGCGCTTTTTGCTGGATTACCTTTCCCGCCCCCTGCACTTTTTTGGAAGCGCGGGCATGTTTTCCTTCCTGGCCGGCGGTTTTGTCGGCGTCTGGCTGATAATTTCGAAATTGTTTTTTGGCGCTCACGTCATGCAGCAGCACGGCCCGTTATTGATCTTTGGCGCGGTGCTGATTGTCTCCGGCGTGCAGCTCATTGCGCTGGGTCTGCTTGCCGAATTGCAGGTTCGCCATTATCACGAACAACGCGACCGCAGCGCGGCCTACAGCGTCGAAGGCGCGCTCCACACTTCTCATAAGAACCATGAATTTCTCAGACGCTGACCTTGTGCCCGGAGAGCCCTCGAACATTTCCAATTCCTCCCCGGTCAGCAGTACCTCTTCTTTCACGCAAAGGTGGCCGTCCCCAATCACCCCCGCGCGCCGTCCCCTTATTTTTGCGGCCACCCTGGTGGCTCTCTGGTCACTGATTTACATTCCGGGGCTTTCCTCGCCCCCATTGCTGGACGACGCCGATTCCATCCACGCCGAGGCCGCCCGGGAAATGTTATTGCGTCACGACTTTGTGACTTTGTATGCCAATGGCATCCGTTATCTCGATAAGGCCCCGCTTCCTTATTGGCTGAACGCAGCGAGTTACGCTATTTTTGGACCTTCTGAATTTTCCGTGCGCCTGCCGCTTTTTCTGGCGGTTCTCATTTTGATTCTGGCGGTTTTTCGGCTGGGTCGCGAAATCGCCGGCGACGAAGCGGGCTTTTTCTCTGCGCTGGTGCTGGCGACATCCTTCGGCCCTTATCTCTATACTCGTTTTTTCATTCCCGACATTGTCGTCGGCTTGTGGCTGACCATTTCGGTGCATCTCTTTCTCCGCAGCCTGGACCAGCAGCGCCCTTCGCTGCTGCTCTGCATGTCCCTGGGCGCTGTCACCGGTCTGAATGTGTTGACCAAAGGTTTGATCGGCGCGGTATTTCCCCTCGTTATTTTCGGAATGTTTCTGCTCTGGACCCGCAACCTCCGGCATTTGCTCAAAATGCGCCCCCTGGCAACATTTGCCGCGTTCCTGGCGGTGGCTGCGCCGTGGCACGTCCGGGCGACCTTGCGGAACCCGCCCCAAGGCGACTCCAAAGGCTTCTTCTGGTTTTATTTCATCAACGAACAGGTCAACCGCTACCTGAATAAACGCATCCCGCATGACTACGACCGGGTGCCGCTATTTATTTTTTGGGGTTTGTTGCTTTTGTGGCTGTTCCCGTGGAGCCAATTTCTCATCAGCGCGTTGCGGCAGCTACCAGTGCCGTGGCGCCGGTGGCGCGTACATCTGGATGGCGAACAGCGCGCCCTTTTGCTCCTGGCCTTATGGGCCTTGGCCATTCTGGTATTTTTCAGTTTCTCAACGCGTCAGGAATACTATGTTCTTCCCGCTTTACCCGCGCTGGCCCTGCTGTGCGGTATTTGGCTCGCCAGGGAAGACGCCTCCTCCGCGGATAGCAGGCTGCGCCGGTTGGGCCGCCGGTCCTCCATCGTTTTATTTTCCCTGGGCGCATTTCTGTTCGTTATCACTACCGGCATCATTTTGGCTTCACCGCCAATGCCGCCGGGCGTGGACTTCGCCGATCTCCTCAAGCCGCATCCCGGAATGTACACTCTTTCACTTGGCCACGTTTTTGACCTCACCTTGGTGGCCATGACGGCGTTGCGTTTGCCCCTGGCATTGACCGGCTGTTCCCTCTTGTTGGGTACCGCGCTGAACTGGTGGTTTCGCCGCCGTTCCAGCTCCACAAAAGCAAATTTCGCTCTCGCCGCAATGATGGTGGTACTGCTCTTCGCCGTTCATTTAGCCCTGCAGACCTTTAACCCCGTGCTGGGCTCCAAGGCCATCGCCCTCGCCGTGCAGCGAGAGCACCGGCCCGGCGATGTCGTGGTCATTGACGGAGAATACTCCAAGGCTTCCAGCGTCAATTTTTATACCGGCATCCAGTTGCATCCGCTCAATGCCAGAATAAACGGACTCTGGTACGGTTCCCTGTTCCCCGATGCGCCGAAGATCTTTGAAGACGATGCCTCATTTTCCGACTTGTGGCGCGGTCCGAAACGCGTCTTCTTCCTTACCTTCAACGACCAGGCCGTGGAACGGCTTCGCGGACTCCGAGCGCCGTTCTATCAGATCACCCATTCCGGCGACAAAAGTGTTTTCAGCAATCGCCCGCCCCTGTCCCGGCTCGAAAAGTGACTTCTACGTTTCGGATGGCCGTGAAGCGGCACTTCCACGAGGAAGACTGCAGTAGCCTGTAAGGGTTCACCGGCGGGCAGAATCGTCAGGCAAAATACCGGAGGCTTAATGAATCGCGAACATTTCTACGTCATGATGAACGGCGAGGGCACGCTCGATTACGAGTTGTACCTGAATACCAAAGCGCTCTTATCTTGCCAGACCAAATACCAAGAGTTGTGCAACGCCGACGAACTGCAGTTCCAGATTGTCCACCAGGTAGAAGAACTATGGATGAAGCTGATCGCCTACACCTTGCTCGACATTGACGACTACCTGCAAAAGGAAAACACCAACCGCGTCATCACCCTCTTCCGCCGCGTGCACATCATTCAAAAAATGATGATTCAGCAAATCTCTTTGCTGGAAACCATGTCCCCGAAAGAATATCAAACCATCCGCACGCGCCTCGGCAACGGCAGCGGCCAGGAATCCCCCGGCTTCCGCGTGCTGCTCAAGATGTTCCAGCCCATCTGGTCTTCCTTCAAAACCTGCTACCTGGAAAAGCACGACCTCACGGTAGAAAAAATTTACGATTCGGAATATTCGCACGGCGACGCGTACGTAGTCGCTGAAGCGCTCGCGGAGTTCGACGCACTATTCCAGAAATTCCGTTATGAGCACATGCAACTCATCCAC
>JALYLI010000120.1 GCA_030774335.1 Acidobacteriota bacterium
TGGCGCAATGAAACACAGATTGTGAGCATGGTGCTGTCCGCGGACAGCGACAATGATCCCGACGTGATCGCGGTCACTGGCGCTTCGGCAGCGGCGTATTGCTCGGATCTGCCGTTTGAGAAGCCCATCGCGGCGGTACGCGTGGGATTGCTGGATGGCCAACTGGTCGCGAACCCGACGGTTGCGGACCAGAAAAAGAGCTTGATGAATATAGTCATCGCGGGAACGGAAGACGCCATCGTCATGGTGGAGTCCGGCGCGCTGGAAGTTTCCGAAGAAGCGGTGGTGGACGCGCTGGAGTTTGGGCACGCGCAAATCAAGAAAATCGTGGGCGCGATCAAGGAACTGCACGCGCAACTGAAGCCCAAGAAGGTGGTGGTGCCGCCACTGCCGTTCGACGAGTCGCTCTACAAGGACATCGAAAAGAAGTATGGCGCGCGTTTGCACGACGCGGTGGACACCGAGAAGCACCCTAAGAAAGACAGCTACGCGCTGATTGATGCCATCAAGGATGAAATCAAGGAATCGATCCCTGAAGAGGAAGAGGAAAAGCGCACGCTGGCGAAGCGGGCATTTGAACGCTTGCGCGAAAATATCTTCCGCGACGATGTGCTGAACAAGCGGCGGCGTCCGGATGGGCGCGGCTTCGAACAGATTCGCAACATCTGGTGCGAAGTGGGCTTGCTGCCACGCGTGCACGGCTCGGCGCTATTCACACGCGGCGAGACGCAAGCGCTTGCTACCCTGACACTTGGCACCAAGGAAGACATGCAGCGGCAGGACCTGCTGTTTGCGCAGGACCAGTTCAAGCGCTTCATGCTGCATTACAATTTTCCGCCGTTCAGCGTAGGCGAAGTGAAGTTCCTGCGCGGACCCGGACGACGCGAGATAGGTCACGGAGCCTTGGCGGAGCGCGCGTTGCTTAGCTTGCTACCGCCCGAGGCGGATTTTCCGTACGCGATGCGATTGGTGTCGGACATTCTGGAATCGAATGGTTCGTCCTCCATGGCCACGGTGTGCGGCGGTTCGCTGGCGCTGATGGATGCGGGCGTGCCGATGAAGGCACCGTGCGCGGGCATCGCGATGGGCTTGGTGGTGGGCGACGACAAAAAATATTCCATCCTGACGGATATCGCCGGAGCGGAAGATCATTACGGCGATATGGACTTCAAAGTCGCGGGAACACGGGCGGGAATTACCGCGCTGCAAATGGACATCAAGGTTTTGGGCATCAGCATTCCGATGATGCGCGAGGCCCTGGCGCAGGCCAAGAAGGCGCGTTTGCAGATACTTGACACCATGGAAAAAACGCTCAGCGAAGGACGCACGGAGATTTCCACATTTGCGCCGCGTTTGTTCAAGCTGAAAATCCCGCAAGACAAGATCCGTGACCTGATCGGGCCCGGCGGAAAGAAGATCAAGTCCATCATCGAGACCACGGGAGTAAAGATTGACGTGCTGGAAGACGGCACGGTGCATATCTTCTCGACCAGCGGCGCAGGTGGAGATGCGGCGCTACAGATGGTGCGGGACATCACCGCCAGCGCGGAGATCGGCAAGACCTATCTCGGTAAAGTTGTGCGGCTCGCGGAGTTTGGCGCCTTCGTGGAACTTTTCCCGGGCACCGACGGTTTGCTGCACATCAGCGAAATTTCCGAGCACCGCATCCGCGACGTGCGCGACGAACTGAAACTCGGCGACCAGGTACTGGTCAAGGTGCTTTCCATCGAAGGCAACAAGGTGCGGCTGTCGCGCAAGGCGTTGATCAAGGAAGCTCGCGAGAAGCAGCAAAAAGCTGCGGGTGCGGGAGCGACTACGACGACTACTACTGAAGACAATGGCACCGAGGCGGATTCGAACATTTCGGAATAAGTTCCGCCAACCGCTAGCAGAAAAGACCGGCGATTTTTCGCCGGTCTTTTTTTTGGCTGGAAGTTTATCGGCGAAGAAATCAAGCAAGAATCTTATAGGGAGAGAAAGACGTCCCGTCCTTGCAAAACCTGCAAGGGCAGGCCACCCAACGATAGATTCGGTGCTGCGGTGCGTTAGTTCTGGGAGCAGCCCTTGGGGCAGTGTACAGCGTCGAGGGCGCCCCAGAGAGCGTTGAGAGCGTCGCCAGCAGTGGCCACGATGCTGTCACTGTTGCCGTTGGCGGAGTGTTCGAGCCAGTTTCGCCAGGCGGCGCGGTGGGCCTTGTCTGCTTCTTCATGGACGGTGAAGTATGCCAAAGCTTCCGGCTGAGTGACGCCATAAAAGCTCTTCAGGCCTCCGATCTTGGCGGTGGCAATTTCCGGTACTTGGGATTCGTAGGCGTACAAGGCGGCGACAGCTTCGTCAACGGGACGGTCAGCACAAATTTCGCGGAAGGTTTGCACCACGGCTTGCGTGCCGGGCAGGGCCGGGCAGCAAGTGATGTCGTCTTCAGGAACGCCCAGGGCCACGGCGAAATCACGCCACAGTTGCGGGTGTGAGCCGTTGGGGCTTTCTTCTTCGGCCAGGTTTTCCTCGACGATCTGGCGCAAGTTGCCATCGGTGCGGGCCGCGAGCACGCGCAAGTGTGCGGGAAAGGCTTCGACATGGCGATAATATTGGGAGGCATACAGTTGGAGGGCCTTGCGAGAGAGTTTGCCGGCTTGCCAATCCTGGTAAAACGGGTGCTTCAAAAGATTTTTGGCCGCAATGGCGCTATCGAGGCGGGGAAGCAATTCGCTGTTGGACATGTGAAAATCCTCCGGACAAGCGGCGCGCGCGAAGAGCGGGGCGCGAAAGCCGCGATGTAAACGTGTCGCATTGTAGCAAAGTTGGCGGCCGATTGCTTTAAGGTGAACAGCCAACGGGCTGATTTGCGACGAAGCGAGCGCGCTTCAGCAAGTTTATCCGACCGGAAATACCATCATGACGTCCCAGCCAGGTCTTGCTGGCCGATGGATTCATCGGCGTTTCCGTTGCGCGGCAAGTTGCGAGTCGACACGGAACCGTCCATATTTTCCTTGGGATAAGCGGAAGAGCGGCGCAAAAGGGTGATGGAAAACACCAACACCAGCACCAGCAGGCCCAATAAGCCAAGCTCGATCATCGAAGCATGAAAAATATTGGCGCCTTCAGGCGACCACTTGCCCTCTTTCGTAAGCGTGGCCGCTTCCAGGGTAATCACAAGAATGCGGCGAATCGAAGCAATCAGCCCCACGACCAGGAAAGGTTCGGTAACCAGGGTGTGAGAGCGGATAGAAATACGCACGGTGTGCAGGATTTCCACCAGCATTAACACCACTAACAGCTGGTCAAGCACGCGGAGGACGAGAACGGTGTCGGTGACGACCATCCATTGGTGCCAAGTGTCCCAAAGCAGTTTGCTGGAGCGGGCAATGGTCGCCAGGGCGGTGAGAGTAATCAACACCGCGAGGATCGTCAGGATGGCTACTTCGGCCATCCCGAGATAATCACCGAAATGTTTGCGTATCTTCTCGTCGGGCATTTGCCGCAGATAGTATCAGCCAGAGCTTGCGGCCACAAGAAACGAACAGTCCACTCGGGCCGTTGCGAGGCCGGCGTCGTTATGACATCCGGTTCCGATAATCCGAGCGACGTGAAATGGCGATGACAGCCTGAGCACCGAACAAATCGGGTTGAGGATTACTACCGTTTGCCGACCATCCTCCAAGAGAGCAGTTCAGAATTGTGGGGACAGGTACACCTGTCTAATTCGTTGACGGGACCGCTTTCTGGAAAGAGGCAGCGGTGGCACGAATTCCTTCGGCGTAGGGGGTGCCGGAGAAACTGAAGGCTCTCGCAAACTTGGAGGAGTCGAAGAGATAGGGCGAGTCGTTTTGGTAGAGCATTTCATGGACTTCGCCGACTAACGGATTGAACCATCCTATGAGACGGACCATCGGCCTGCTCAGGACGCGGTATCTCGGAGCGACGCCAAGCTCTTTTGCGGCCATGGCGATGAACTCTTTCCCAGTTGGCGGATTCGGTGTGGTTGCGACGTGCCACGTCTGATTCCACGCGGATTCACTTCCGGCTAGTGCAACGAGGCTTCGCGCCGCATCCGGCGTGTAGGTGCAGGAGTGCGGTACGGAATCTTTTGCAAGCCACGACGCTTTCTGATTCTTGGCGAGCGGCTCAAACACCAGGACGTTCGGGAGACCGTTGGGTGTTTCCGGTCCGTAGAAGTCCGCTGCGCGCGCGATCATCGCGGTGAGTGCGCCGGCCTTCCACTCATTTATGAGCGAGGTGGCGATCTTTGCGCGGACTTCCCCCTTCTTGCTGCAAGGGTTGAACGGCGTCTCTTCCGTCATCGCGTCGCCGACTTTTCCGTACATATACACGTTGTCAAAGAAGATTAGTTTTGCGCCTGCGCGCTTGCAGGCCTCAATGGCGTTCGCCATGATTCGCGGCCACATTTCCGTCCAGAGTTTGTGATCGTATTTGAGACCAGCGAGAAGATACACGATGGTGGAGCCTACCACAGCGCGGATGGTCTGGTCCTTGTCGGAGAGGTCGGCGGAGATCACCTCCGCAGCGCCGGACACCGGACGTGCGTTACGAGCTACGAGTCTGAACGGCTGCTTTTGCGCGGAGAGGAGGAGTTTGACCACTTCATTGGCTATAACGCCGCCTGCACCGAGGATGGTGATCATGTGCAACCTGCTCTCGTGTAGGAGGAGCGCTGGGCTTCCTACTCGTTCCGCTTAAGACTGTAATGTAAATGATCCAGTTTGTCTTCGTCAGCGAGTAGTCAGACTGTTCCCGAGTGACGGGCTAACCTGAAACTCATCCGCTGCCAACTAATCGCGCGGGTCAGTCTTTGCCGTGGAGGCGTTCGATTTGGGCGCCGACACCTTGGAGTTTTTCGACGATGTGTTCGTAGCCGCGATCAATGTGGTAGAC
>JALYLI010000121.1 GCA_030774335.1 Acidobacteriota bacterium
CCTTCAGTCCGTTGTGCTTGGGATGGCATACCCGATCCAATAAAATCGTCGACCGTGAGGTGGAGGCCGTCGAACCTTCGAATCATAAGCGCCATCGCGTAATGCTACTATACATATAGCACCATTAAAAAGAGATTTCTTAATTTGGTCAGTTGACTATTTTTCTAAGAGGGATGGTCGGGACTTCCTGGAAGCCCTTGGCCAACCCGGTCGGCAGGTGTGGCCCCCGGCGAAGGCACCGACTCAGCGATGGTTTTCGCGGCCTCGAAGTTGTCCCAGGCCATTAGAGAGGACGAGTCGGCCAAGAAAAAAGACGACTATGCGGGGAAGTCGGCGGTATAGCGATTGAAATAAGTTAGGGGGCATTCCGATCCGAGATGCTCCTCATTTTCCGTCTATAGTGGTCGAAGAGTGACAGTCCGCGCGTTTGGAGGACCCCAACCGCGCGTTCCGAGGAAGAGGATTACCGGTCGCGGCCCGGCTTAACGCGTTGCTTTGCCGCGTGCAATTCCTTGCCAAATACTTTAGCGGCCCAGTCTGGTATCGTCTGTGCGGTTTTACTCAATTCGCCGCCGATGAAATGCGCCACTACGCGGAAGCCGCGGCGATGCGCTGTGTTGTCGTACACGAGCAATTCATCAGCAAGTTTGGGAACTTCGGAAAGACTCTTCGTTGACTCCCGATAGGAGTCAATCACGCTGGACACGGGCACGGCTTGTCCGCCTCGACTCATGCGCACCAACACCCGGCCCACATTAAGATTCGCATCTTCCGTAGAAATAAAAAGAACCTTCGTCGAATACCCTGCTGCCCTAGCCTGGTCGAGCAGTTGTGTGTCCACGCGAATGTCTTCAACGGCAAAAGAACGCCGATCATCAAGAAATGGTTGTTGCTGGTGTCTCAGTGGGGGAACAAGTGTTGGGAATGGCTCATTCAAATAGGCTTCATAGAAAGTTGTCTTACCGGCGCCCACCGGTCCGGCGATTATGAATAGTGCTGGCTTTTGCTGGCTCAGGTTGTGATTTCCTCGTGTGCAATTCTGCGCGGACCCTTCCGGCGCTTGGGCTCAACGCTTGCTTCTAATTCCTCAACGGGGGTTCGCTCTCCGTCAGGCGTTACTTTCACTGTCGCTTTAAGGTTGCGATCGTATTCGTAATATGTTCCGTTCGGCTCTTCCGCTTCGATGGGAACGGATTGCATTGTCAAAAGCCCGGCGAGCAACTGATGAAGCTCCCGACGCTCCGGCTCCGACATAGTGTCGTACGAATGCACGGACGAACCCCGTCCCTTGGCTGGTTTCTTGAGCTTGGATTCTCCGCCCTTTGAGTAAAAAACCAGAAGAGCACTATTCACTAGCTGATTCATCGAACAATTCCGCTTCTTAGCTACGTCATGAATGCGCTTACGAAGCCGATTCAAGATGACGACTTGCGTTTCTCTCCCGGTTTGTTTCTGTCTGGATTGAAGAGTCACAAGCTCAACAGTATTCAGATCGACTGCAAGAAGCGCGTCGTTGATCGAAGTCGACAGTTCTCCCATATACCGCGGTTTATCCCGCAGGAGTTTGTCGAGGGCACTCAAGAGCCGGACATTGTAGACTCCAAAGTGAACGCTTCGCCGCTTGGCCACGATTCCCTACTGTCCTCGGGATGGGATTGCAGCAACTCGAGATACGTTGCAGCGCTACGTAGAGATATATACATGAGGCTGCAAGCTTGTTCAACTTTCCCTGGCTTTAAGACACGCCATTGGGGTCGTCATTCATCGGCCGCCATCTGCCTCAGAGTGTCTCTGTTTTTGTTCGAGATCTCTGTCGCAGCGGCGCGCACCAGCTTGTCATAGCGCAACCTGGCGCGAACGCGCGCCGCGGGGAGCGCATCTTCCGGGGGTTCCACAACACACGTGATGACGTACTTCAGCAGCACGTCGGTCAGGGCGACCTGCGCTTGCGCGAGCGTGTGAAGTCCCTGCGACTGCTTCGCCAGATTCGTGAGCGTGGCTGCTATGCGCGCTTCAAACTGCGTTACCGAGTCAGCGTTATCACCCCTGCGCATCTCGCTTTCGCAAGCCGCCAGAATGAACGCCTGTTCGGATCGAAAGCCCCCGTCCTTCGACGCTTTCCGCACTCGCTCTCGAAATTCTTTGCTGGGAAACAACAAGTTCCGTTCGGTTCTGGGTTTTGCCATACAATTTTCTCCATTTTCGAGCGGTGGCACATTTGTGCCACATTGCTTACAAAGGTCGCCACGTCCTTCCCTACTGAAAAATAAGCACTTGGGTGTAGAAACACGCGACGCGTCGCCACAACCCTTTATGTTCCAATACCCGCGTTTCCCGCCGCCGACCCGCCTGCATTTCATGCACGCTGCCCCTATTGCGTTAAAGAATGTGAAATCGGGATAACAACTGAGGAACGCCGTGAAGAAGAGTGATTCGCCGTGAACAAATGTTGGAAAGTGCTGACAATATGCCGATTCCGGTGAACTTTTGGAGCTTTCTGCGCTTTACATCGCCATTTCATGGTGCTATATGTACAGCTGGTCTGTAAATCGTGTCAATGCAAAAGGACTACCGCGGCTGCTTGGAAAAACTAGCGGTTGCTCCCCCGAAGAGAAGAGTTGCTCTTATTCGCTCTCTTCTGCCAGGAATAGAAGCGGCGCTGACCTCAGGGCAGAATCTCAAGGATATTTGGGAAGCGCTTGTAACCGAAGGCCTGGAGGTGAGCTACCACACCTTCTACATGGTTGTATGGCGCGCCAGAAGGAAACCGACCGCTAACAGCGGCTGGGGAAAACAGGATAAACCTCCTGAAGCGCAAAGGCTGCATGAAACAAAGGTGGAAACAGTTGAAGGACGGGACCCGCTCGCAAATCTAAGACGACTAGAACCAGAAAACAGGCCCGGTTTTCATTGGCGGGGTACACGGAATGTGAACATGTCAGTGCATGGGAAGGAAGACCCGAATGACAAAAACAAGTGGTAACGGCAGCGGCGCAACATCAATTCACATCTTGCTGTAAGGCAAGGGCGGGGTTGGAAAGATGTTGATCTCCGCGGTCCTGTCGAAATATTTCCGGAGATTGCGATGTGTCCATTGCTTAGTTCCGAGTAGCCCGTGATACGCTCGAAATCAGCCTCCCAGCCCGGTTCTGAGTGTAAACGCCTGTTTTCGTCAACAATTCGTTAAAATGCCAACACAGAAGACGTTCTCAACAACATCAGGGCCTCCGGGCTTCTCTTGAGGTAGGATGTAGCGGGCCAGGCACATACAGCGCGATCCAAGGAGTTGGCTATGTTCACGTCACCGGGTCGGATGCTTGAGTTCTTCGTAACACTCCTCGCTTTCTCTGCTGCAAACGCGCAATCCGCCAAATCGCTTCCCGGATGCGAGCCGCCTCGCGAACTACGCATCGCTATGCGCGAGCAGCTCGATCCCAAGAAGTTTGAAGGGATGAAGACGTACGAGCGAATGGCGCGACGGGTGGAGATCATTCAGGCGCTGATGGAAAAGTTCCCGAGGGAAGTGGATCCCGCGCACGATTTGATCTGGTACGCATGGTATGGCGACCTCGACCTGTTGCCAGCGCTGCAGCAGAGTTTCAAGGCGCGCGAAAAGGAAAACCCAAGTGACCCGGTGGCGGTCTACTGGTCCGGATACTCCCGTTTCTGGGACGACGCGCCAGAAGCGATTCGAAAGTTCGAACGGGCGCGGAAACTGGCCCCGGATTCTCCATGGCCATATCTTGGGCTCGCAGAGCTCTACGGGAGGGGAAAGACGCGGGATCTTAAGGCGCTGAGCGAAAATATCGCAGCCTACTTCAATTTATGCCCCAGTTCGACCGATGCCGAAGCGCAACGCTGGCTTGCGACGGAAGGAAACCACGATCGAATGTCAAAGGTCGCGACGGCGATACGCGCGCGACTTCGCGACAAGACCGATCCAGTCGACCTGCAGTCGTATGAAACCCTCTGGGGGCTTGAGTTTCTAACGCGTCCGCCGACGGAGCACGAAGCGCTCCGAGCGCGGGTGTCCGATGATTTGAAACGCCTTGAAACGCTCGTGCCTGCGCCTGATGCCGAATTCCAAAGCTTCCTGATTCGCGGGTATAAGCAGAGCGGTGCATCGGCCGAGACGGTACGAGCGAAGGAAGATCGCCTGCTTCAGGAATTTCCGAAGTCGAGCGAAGCACTGCGCGTGACCGAAAAGCGCTGGAATAGTTCGCACAAAGAGCCGGAGGACCAGAGCGACACGGCGGCATGGGAGCGGTACAACCAGCAGTACCAGAAAGCTAGGGAGGGATGGAGCCAGCAGTTCACGGATGACTATGGCCTTTCTCATTACGGGTGGAAGGAGTTGGTCGATAGCGACGGAGCCCTGTCGGAAAAGGAAGTGCTCGCGCTGTTCGAATCGGATGTGAGGGAGGCGGAAGAAGCGGAGTATCCGAGCCTGGGGTCAGTAAGGGCGGCGCAATCTCTCTTGAAGCGCAAAGTCCGGCCGGAACTGGCTATGGCAACGCTCGAGAAAGCCAGGAAGCTTCAAGTGCAGGAGCGCACGCG
The DNA here is from genome assembly GCA_030774335.1 of Acidobacteriota bacterium. GTDB lineage: Bacteria > Acidobacteriota > Terriglobia > Acidiferrales > UBA7541 > Acidiferrum. The sequence goes on from JALYLI010000121.1 coordinate 4,558, forward strand.
AGACGGGAGAGACACGAATCGAAGCGCGGATGACATCGCCGAAGCCGAGGCCGGCCTCGATCTGAGGGAGCGCTACATTGTTGCCGAAATGCTCACCGCAGCGCGACAACTGAAACGTCCAGAGCTGGTGGAGAAGATGCGAACTGAGATCACCACGCCCCCGACAGGCAGCCAGTTCGTATGGATGTACTGGATCTGCCGGGCGCGCCTCGCGATCCTGGATGGCCACAACGCCGACGCGCTGGCGTATTACCAATTGGCGAACCAGACGAGCCCCGCAAAGCCTCAAATGCGACGCGGCAAGTTCTGGGATGATGAGGGGGATGAGACGAGAGCATTGTGGAAGGAGATGGGTGGAACCGATGAAGCATGGCAGGTGTGGAGAAAACAGCCGGACACCAGCCAACAGGCTGCGGAAGGTTTCTGGACGAAACCAAACAAGCAGCTGCCCGACTTTGCCCTCACTGACATGTCGGGCAAGACCTGGAGCCCGAAGGATCTGGCTGGACGTGCCACTCTGATCAATGTATGGGCGACCTGGTGTGGACCGTGCAATGCAGAACTTCCGCATATCGAAAAGCTCTACCAGATGACCAAGGAACGCAAAGACATCCAGGTAGTGACCTTCAATCTGGACGAGAATCCAGGATTGGTGCAACCCTTCTTGAAGGAACATCAGTACAAGTTTCCGGTCCTGCTGGCGCACAGTTTCCTTAACGCCATGCTGGACAGGATTGGGATACCCCAAAACTGGATTGTCGATCCGAAGGGAAAGTGGGTATCAACGGCCATAGGATTCGGGTCTGAGAACGACTGGGAGGGAAACGTCGTTCGGCGGTTGGAGGCGGTGCACAAAAGTTCGGAGGATGCGTTCGGCACCGTGGCAGCACAAGAATGAGGGGATTGCACTTCAGGAGCGGCCACTTTTGAGTTGCCCCATTGCAATTTGTCACGAATATGATCTCGCTCTGACAGGGAAACCTCACTCTAAGATATGGGTACAGATCACCTACGACCCACGCCAGCCGAATTCAATCCACTAGTAGTTGGCGAAAAATCGCTATAGCGCTCACAATACCGGATCAGGTCACTTCGTGGATCGTCGGCTACCCGGAAGCATCGCCAACCTACCTATGGCTCATGCCTTCGAGGCGACAAACTTCAAGTTGGAGCAAGTCACGAGACTGCTCACACACGCGGGTACGACGCTCCGATTGACTGTTCAGCTCGGTAGCAAACAACTTCAGGTTTCACTTCCATTGCGCAATCGACTCTAGCAGCTTGTTGAAGAAGCGATGTTCACAAGCATGCCGTGGCTCTATATTTGATTTTTTGACGCAAGAAGAAGAAGTGACTCGTGGCCGTTCTAACTGCTGAACCGGCCCGAATCAACACTCCGAGTCATGCTCTGGCCATCAGGTTTCGCAATCGGCAGAGGTTGTAAGCGGCTCCGGTGAAGGTGAACAGCCACCCGACCTTCTCGATCCCTCGCAACTTCACTTTCTTTAGCATCCCGACCATCTTCATCCACCCGAACGATTGTTCCACTCGTTTTCGCTTCCGCTGACTAATCTCATACCCGGCATGCCGTGTGGTCCGCTGATCCACCGCGCTCCTGCGGTTCGTATCGTTCTGCGCCACATGCGGGGTGATGTTCATGCCACGAAGTTCTCGCACCAATTCCTGCGTGTCGTAATTCTTGTCTCCAGACAAGGTCACGCGCTTCCCACCGGGGATGGTCTCGGCCATCAGCATCGCAGCATCGCGCTCCGCTCTGCCATTGGCCTCGCTCAGAAATGTCTGCAGCAAAAGCCCGTTGCGGTTCTCCATTAATACATGTCCCAGGTAGCCGAGCTTCGCCTCGCTCCCTTTGGACTTCCTGAACAACCGGGCATCAGGATCCGTTGTGGATCCATGGGTCTGGTTCTTCCGCTTCTCCCCGTGAAAATCGACCTCTCCTCCCGCTCCCGGCGGTTTGCCCTTGCCATCCTTCCGCCGGAAACTCTTCTGACTCGCCCAAGCCTCAATCACTGTCCCGTCCACCGTGAAATGTTCATCCGACATGTGGGGCTTCGCTCTTTCCAGCACCCGTTGGAAAAACCCCTCCGCGATCTCCTCGTTCAGCAAACGCTCCCGATTCTTGCTGAACACCGCGTGATTCCATACCGCTTCGTCCATCTCCATCCCCACAAACCACCGGAACAGCAGGTTGTACTGCAGTTGTTCGATCAACATGCGTTCGCTGCGCACCGAATAGAAGATCTGCAACAGCAACGACCGCAACAGCCGCTCTGGCGCAATCGACGGACGCCCCACGTCGGAGTACAACTTCTGAAACTGCGGCGACATCTCTTTCAGAATCTCATCCACCATCTTGCGGATCGGTCGCAACGGATGATCCGCTGGAACACGCTTCTCCGGAAAAATGTAGCTGAATATTCCTTCTTGCTGGTTATCGTCGCCGCGCATTCACTCGTCTCCTTCGTCTTCCTTCATTCAGACGAGTTCTCTTTATTTAAAGTTGCAGCGGAACGGGATTTTTCAACAAGC
>JALYLI010000122.1 GCA_030774335.1 Acidobacteriota bacterium
GGATGGATCTTCACGCGCCTGGGAATTTTTGGCGGCGGCTTTATTTATTCCCTGGCTGCAGCCACACTAGGCGCCGTCATTCTCGTTTCCATCGTCCACCTTATCGCCGGCAAGCGCGCATGAACTAATTTTCCAATTTTGGAACATTCCCAGACTTGCAAAACCTGCAAGGGCAGGCCTCCCGAATCAAACGCTACTCGAATTTTATGCCTCACGCAAAATCGGCGCTGCTGCTCTGTGATACGATTCTCGCACGCGTTTTGGAGATGACGCTTCATTGAACAAGAGTTCGCAATCCCTCACGGTAGTTCCCCTCGGCGGTCTCGGCGAATTTGGCATGAACATGATGGCTTTGCGAACTGGCGAGGATATTCTCGTCGTCGACGCGGGCATGATGTTCCCCGAATCGGAGCTGCTGGGCGTAGACCTCGTCATTCCCGATATTACTTTTTTGAAACAGAACCGTGCGCAGGTTCGCGCCATCGTGTTGACGCACGGCCACGAAGATCACATCGGCGCGCTGCCGTACATCCTGCGGGACCTGAACGTTCCGGTGTACGGAACGCGCTTCACCCTGGCGCTAGTAAAAAAACGCCTCGAAGAAGCCGGCCTCCTGCAATCCACAACGTTGCGTGAAGTTTTACCCGGCCGCATGGTGGAGATCGGGCCATTCGAAGTTGAATTTATTTCCGTGACGCACAGCACCATCGATTGCGTGGCGCTCGCGGTGCGCACCCCCGCTGGCGTAATCATTCACACCGGGGATTTCAAGATTGACCAGACGCCCGTGGGCGGCGCGCCGTTTGATCTGCATGCCTTCGCGCGCTATGGAAATGAAGGCGTCCTCGCGCTCTTCAGCGACTCCACCAACGTGGAACGCCCCGGCTTCACTCCTTCGGAGCGCGCCATCGTGCCGCGCATCGAAGAGCTCTGCCGTTCCGCGCCGCGCCGCGTAATTTTGTCGTGTTTCGCTTCCTCGATTCACCGCATCCAGCAAGTAATTGATATCGCCTCGCGCGTGGGACGCAAAGTCGCCTTCGTCGGCCGCAGCATGGTGGACAATGTGGAGATCGCGCACTCGCTGGAGTGCCTCCGAATTCCCGACGGCATGGTCGTCCGTCCTCAGGACATTCGCGGCTTCGACCCCAAGCGCATCGTGATTCTGGCCAGCGGCAGCCAGGCCGAGCCCATGTCTTCCCTTTCGCGCATCGCGGTGGACAATCACCGCTTCGTTTCCGTGGACGAGAACGACTCCGTTATTCTTTCCGCGCGCATCATTCCCGGAAACGAAAAAGCCATTTTTCGCATGCTCGATCACATGTTCCGCAGGCGCGCGCTGGTTTACTACGACAACTCCGCGGGAACCATCCACGTTTCCGGCCACGCCAGCCAGGAAGAGCAAAAACTTTTGCTGCAACTGGTGAAACCCAAATATTTCATTCCCGTCCACGGCGAATACCGCCATCTTTTCCGTCACGCCGCGCTGGCACACCAGATCGGCTGCGTTTCAGGAGAAATCCTGCTGCTGGAAGACGGCAAAGTCATCGAATTCAACGAAGACGGCGCGCATCGCCGCGATCCGGTAACCGCCGGCCGCGTTTGCGTGGATTCCGGCTCGCTGGAAGAAATCGAAGAAGTGGTCATTCGCGATCGCAAGCACCTCTCCGAAGACGGCGTAGTTGTTTCCATCATCGCGATAGACAAACACACCGGCAAAATGGAATCGCATCCCGAAATCGTCACTCGCGGCTTGATGAGCGACAACGGCCAGGAACTAATCGCCGGCGCGCGCGCCGTGATCATCAACACCGTGGAACAATCCAACGCCGAAGAAAAATCCGATTGGGGCGTCATCAAGGAAAAAATTCGCGTGGACCTGAAGCGCTACATCAACAAGCATACTTCGAAGCGGCCCCTGATTCTGCCGGTGATCCTGGAAGTCTAACGCCTCGATTTCTCGATGAGTGATTCGTTCCAACCGGCCAGGGCGAAGTATCGGGTGATGGAGCCACATCGGTTCCTTCCGGCGCGCGGGTGTCGGTCGCCACACCCCGGGCATTGAACTGCAAGTAATCCGCAAAATGGCAGTTGTGAGAAGCTCGGTTCCTCGTTCGTGGGAGGAAGAAACCTTCGAAATCATGACATTAAGTGTGGAAAATACCTAAGTCCCCCCAGACCGCAAGCCCGGCGGCGAATGTCAAGTTCCGTGGCCCTCAGGCCACCCTCGGGGCCCCTGCATTAACCCTAAACAATGCAGGCACAGGGGTTGCAGGCTTAAGTACTAAGTGACTTGCTGTATTGAGCGCAAACGACAGTTCTGGTATTGGTGATTTGTGGCTATGGCCTGCCCAAATTGCGGAAGCTCCAAAGTCCGGCGCTCCAGGCGTAACACGGCGGAGAAAATCTTCCTGACCATGCTGGTTACGCGCCCGTTTCGCTGCGAGGATTGCATCGGGAGATTCTTCAGCTGGCTGTGGCAGCCGTCGGCGGTTGCCGGTCCTGACGCCGACAAGAACAGTTTGGTCTACAGGTCGCCAACCGCAGCTCTCCATTCTTCAGTCCATCGCTCTCGCAAAAAAGGCCGCACGGCCACGGCAGCCTCTGAGGTGCCGCAACCGCGGCGCGCGCCGATCCGCAGCCTGGTAGGGGCCTGGCTTACGAACCCGATACAGCAGCGCAGCGCAAATACCCCGGCAGCAGCAAGGGTCGTAAAGGTGTCCGAGCCTCAGGTTGTGCCCGATCCCCAGAGAGACTCGCTCCCCGAAATTCTCGGGGTGATTCTGGAAATGAAGCACCAAGCCAGTTAATTTCTTCCCCGCTTGCCTCGGCAAGCCTGCGGGTATACGCTTCTTTCTCGCAGGCCAATTCTTCCAACATGCGGTTAGACCAAATTGGCGCTTATTCCCTGGCCTGCCGGGCGGTTCGATAAGCGGTTCAACAACGGGCGGCAAAATTAGCCCGCGCGCAATTCATTCGTGATATGGGAGGTTCGAAATGGCTACAGCCACGACAGTGATGGAACCGAACGTCAAGATTCATGCCACAAAGCTTTTGATAAACGGCCAGTGGGTCAACAGCGCTTCGGGAAAAACTTTCCCGTCCATCAATCCATCTACGGGCGACGAGATTACGCAAATCGCCGAAGCGGATGCGCCGGATGTGGATAAGGCCGTAGCCGCAGCGCGCGCCGCGTTTGAAAAAGGCCCGTGGCGCAAGATGACCGCCGCGCAACGCGGCGCCCTGATGTACAAGCTGGCCGACCTGATGGAGAAGAACGCCGACGAGCTTGCACAACTGGAGTCGCTCGATAACGGCAAGCCCTACAGCATCGCGCGCGCGGCCGATGTTCCCCTTACGATTGCGTGCTACCGCTACTACGCAGGCTGGGCCGACAAGCTGCAGGGCAAGACCATCCCGGTCAGCGGCAATTTCTTCACCTACACCAAGCACGAACCCGTCGGCGTGGTCGCGCAGATTATTCCGTGGAATTTTCCGCTCTTGATGCAGGCGTGGAAGCTCGGGCCTGCTTTGGCCACTGGCTGCACCGTGGTGATGAAGCCCGCTGAGCAGACGCCACTGACCGCATTGCGCGTAGGCGAACTCGCTCTTGAAGCCGGCTTCCCTCCTGGCGTTTTGAATTTGTTGCCTGGCTATGGTCCAACCGCAGGCGCGGCACTGGCTCGCCACATGGATGTAGACAAGGTGGCGTTCACGGGCTCCACCGAAGTCGGCCACCTGGTCATGAAAGCGGCGGCAGAATCGAACCTGAAGCGCGTGACGCTGGAACTGGGCGGCAAAAGCCCCAACATTATTTTTGCCGATGCGGACATGGACAAAGCCGTGGAAGGCGCGCATTTCGCGTTGTTCTTCAACCAGGGGCAATGCTGTTGCGCCGGCTCGCGCACGTTCGTGGAAGACAAGGTCTATGACGAATTTGTGGAAAAGAGCGTAACCCGAGCGAAGAAGCGCACGGTTGGCAATCCCTTCGACAAGAACACCGAGCAAGGCCCGCAGGTGGATCACGAGCAGTTCATGAAAATCATGGGTTACATCGATTCCGGCAAGCAGCAAAAAGCCAAGCTGATGACCGGTGGGAACCGTGTCGGAGAAAAAGGGTTTTTCATCGAGCCGACCGTTTTTGCCGATGTAAATGACGACATGAAAATCGCGCAGGAAGAAATTTTCGGGCCGGTCATGTCCATTCTGCGTTTCAAGGACCTCGGCGAAGTTGTGGAACGAGCCAATAAATCCTTGTACGGCCTGGCTGCCGCCGTTTGGACCAAGGACATCACCAAAGCTCACGCCATTGCCGACAGCGTGCGCGCCGGAACGGTGTGGGTGAACTGCTACGATGTATTCGACGCCGCTGCTCCGTTTGGCGGATTCAAGCAATCTGGCATCGGCCGCGAACTGGGCGAGTACGGCTTGTCCAACTACACGGAAGTAAAAACCGTAACCATTAAATTGTAATCAACCAGAATATGGGTGAAAGCACCGTGAGAGCCTGGGGCCGCACCGTGCCGCACGACTGACGTGCGCCTCCGCGCTTACGAGCCGCGGGATTTCGCGACCCTGTACGAAATCGATCAATCCTGTTTTCCTCCGGGCATCGCTTACTCCAAAAGGATGCTGCGATATTTTTTGGCCATGCCTGCATCAACGTGTCTGGTGGCCGTGGGCGATGAGGAGATCGGCGGATTTGTTCTCGGTGAAACGATTGGGTCGGATGCGCATATCGTCACGCTGGACGTGGCGCAAGCCTACCGGCGGCGCGGTGTGGGTTCGCTGCTTCTGCAGGCGCTGGAAAACAGCGTAGTTCGCCAGGGCGCGCGCGCCATGATTCTGGAAACCGCAGTGGACAATGATGCGGCCATCGCCCTGTGGAAGCGCTATGGCTACGGCACTGAAGGGATTTTGAAACGCTATTATCTGGACAAAGTGGATGCTCTCCGGATGCGTAAGTTGCTGCCGTCACCGGCCGACTAACGTGTGCGCATAAAAATATTCATCTCTGATTTACACAACTTGGAAAACAAGGCCGCAAAGCGTCTGGTAAGCTGGAAAGCCTTGGAGGGAAATTGCACGAATATCTGGTGTCGGTGGTGCTGGGAATTATCGAAGGCCTGACTGAATTTCTGCCCGTCAGCTCCACGGCGCATCTGCGAATCGCCGAAGCCTTGTTGCACATCAGTTTGAAGAGCGGTTATTGGAAGATGTACACCATCGTGATTCAGTTGGGCGCGATTCTCTGCTTGCCGGTATTTTTTCGCGGGCGCATCGTGGAGTTGATCTCTTCGTTCAAGCGCAGGTTGGACGGCGAACGCCCGGTCATCACCCATCCTCTGACGCTCGTAACCATCGCGTTCTTGGTCACCGCCATCCCGGCATTCCTGCTTACGAAAATCATCGGCAAAAATCTTGAAAGCCTCTACGTCATGGGCGCATCACTGCTGATCGGCGGCATCGTGATGTGGCTGGTCGATACCAGAAATGCAAAGTGGGAAACCGCCGGAGAGCAAGCCAGTGACCGCGGACTCATAAAGACATGGCGCATGGACGCCATGAGCGTTGGCCAGGCCGTGTGGATTGGCGCTTGCCAGATCTTATCCGCAGTATTCCCCGGCACTTCGCGTTCGATGTCCACCATAGCGGCAGGCCAGTTATCTGGCATGTCGCGCGCCGCCGCTCTGGAATTCTCTTTTTTTCTATCCATACCGACCATGTTCGTAGCGACGTGCTACGACTTGCTGAAATCCGTGATGGGCAAAACCGAAAATCCTATCGGCGTGTCAGAGATCAATTCCCACCAATGGATTGTCCTGGCCATCGGGTTCGTGGTTTCATTCATCGTCGCGTACGGCGCGGTCGCCTGGTTCATCGGCTACGTCAGAAAACGCGGGTTCGCACTCTTCGCGGTCTATCGCATCCTCGTTGGCGCGGCAGTTTTGTATTGGGCTTCGACGTTGCATTCCTGACATGCGCGTTCGCAGTGAAAGAAACACCGCTCGTAAAAGTATTTGTCGGGTTCGCGCCGTTTGGTATCATTTGCAGGTTCCTCCAAGCGGGTCGCTCTAGCGCCAACGCCCCGCCGCGACACTCAGCCTTCCCCAAAATGCTGAGGTGAATGACTTGCGCTTCCTGACTCCTACTGAAAATAAACGGCTCAATGAGCTGGTCGGATTTTTGTGTATTACCGTGGCCATTCTCACGGCGCTCGCGTTGATCTCCTATTCCCCGCGCGACGCGGCGTGGAACGTGAGTGCCAGCGGCCCGGACTCTGGCGGCACGCAAAACTGGATCGGCCCCGCGGGATCCTATTCCGCCGATTTGCTGTTCCAGGTCTTTGGCTTCGCGGCATTTCTTTTACCAATGGCGCTGGCGGTGCTCGGCTGGCGCTGGCTTAAAAATCGAGCCATCAACTCGCAGCTCGCTACGCTGGTTGGCTACGGACTATTGCTTCTGTCGCTGCCATCGCTGCTCACGCTGTGGCATTTCCCCGAAGTGCGCGGCAGCGTGCCGCCCGGCGGAATGCTCGGCTCTCTCGTATCCGGAGGATTGCGCAGCGGTTTCAATCCCATCGGAGCGAATCTCGTAGCGGTGGCGCTGCTATTGACCGCCCTATTTATGACCACGCGATTTTCTTTTTCCGGCGCGCATGCCTGGGCCAGCGGACCGAAAGGTCCCATGGGCGCAGTGGAAAAACTGGGGATCCTGCAAAAAGTACAGGCCCGCTGGCACGCCTGGAGAGGAACGAGAGAACAGGAGCGCCTGCGTAAGCGTCTGGCGGAAACGCGTCTCTCCGGGCGCAAATCCGTGAACCCGCAATCCGCCGGCAACGCTGCACTCTTGAACGAAAATCCCCAGGCTATTGCGCTGGAAGACGAAAGCGACGTCTTCAAATCGAGATTGGAAGAACGCGAAGAAGCACGCAAAGAAAGCGAAAAGCCTCACAAGGCCCCGATTTTCGTGGTGGACCGCGAAATCGAGAAGCCCTCCACGAGGAAATTTGCACCCGAACCCAGGATCGCCAGGAGCGCCACCAACTACAAACTGCCGTCCGTGTTTCTGTTGCGCGAAGGGGAACGCAGTCAAAAACTGGACGAAGCGGAACTGAAAGAGCGCGCCCGCGCCATCGAAGAAAAATGCCAGGAATTCGATGTGCAGGGTCGTGTGACGCAAATCAATCCCGGTCCCGTCGTCACCACTTTCGAATTCAAGCCCGAAGCTGGCATCAAATACACCCGCATTACGGGCCTCACGGAAGATTTGTGCCTGGCGCTGCAAGCCGAGTCCATCTTGATCGAGCGCATCCCGGGAAAATCCACCATCGGCATCGAGGTCCCCAATATCACCCGCCAGACCATCGCGTTGCGGGAAATTATCGAAGCACCGGAATTCATCAACTCGGCCAGCAAACTGACACTGGCAATGGGCCGCGATCTCCACGGAAGAATCCGCATTACCGATCTCGCCGCCATGCCGCACTTGCTGATCGCCGGCTCGACCGGCACCGGCAAGAGCGTGTTCATCAACTCGTTGATGATGTCCATTTTGTATAAAGCCAGCCCCGACGAAGTAAAGTTGGTGCTGGTCGATCCCAAGCGCCTGGAATTAAACCTGTACGAAAACATCCCCCACTTGATCGCGCCGGTGGTCACCGATCCGAAAATCGCTTCCAACGTGTTGCGCAACGCCACGCGCGAAATGGAAAACCGCCTCAAACTGCTGGCGCAGCGCGGCGTGCGCAACATTGACCAGTACAACCGCACTTTCCAGAAGCAGCAATCGCTCTCGCTCTTCGACAACGTGGAAGAGAGCGAGCACAAACCGCTTCCCTACCTCGTGATTGTCATCGACGAGTTGGCCGACCTCATGATGGTGGACACCAACAACGTGGAAGAATCCATCACGCGGCTCGCGCAAATGGCCCGCGCCGTCGGCATCCACTTGATCCTGGCGACGCAGCGACCGTCCGTAGACGTAATCACCGGCCTCATCAAGGCCAACTTCCCCGCCCGCATTTCCTTCCGCGTAGCCAGCAAAGTGGACTCGCGCACGATTCTCGACGCCAACGGGTCGGAATCGCTCCTCGGCAAAGGCGACATGCTCTATCTCCCCGCCGGATCTTCACGCCTTCACCGCATTCACGGACCGCTCGTCAGCGAAGATGAAATCGTGGCCGTCTGCGATTTCTGGCGCAATCAGGCGCAGGCCAAATACAACGAGCAACTTCTCGAAGCGCCTAAAGACGAAAATGGCAAAGTGGAAACTTCTTCCGACGCCGACGGTGAAGCAGTCGGAGCAGAAGACGTCGACGACGATCTTTATCAGGACGCCATCCGCGTGGTCTGCGACGCCGGGCGCGCCTCAACCTCCACATTGCAGCGCCGCCTGCGCATCGGCTACGGCCGCGCCGCGCGCCTTATTGATCTCATGGAGAAAGACGGCATTGTCGGCCCGCCGGAAGGCACCAAGCCTCGCGAAGTGCTAAAGAATCGTAACTGGATGCGCGAATTCGACCAGTCTGCTCAGGAATAACGCAGGAGCCGGTGCCTTCAGCCCCGAAAAACAACGTGGCGAAAGGGCTTTTAGCCCCTGAAGCTAGTTCTTACCTTTTCCATCTCCGCTCTCGCTACAAACTCCGCCCAAAATTTATGCCGCACGCTATATTTGACACGCAGAGTGCGCGTCTCTAGAATTTGACTCAGTGCCGGGGTAGCTCAGTGGTAGAGCGCCGCCCTGAAAAAGCGTTACAGGGCAATCCCATTCGTCCCCGCACACGGGCGAACACAAGCGAACACAATACCAAAACAATTGAATCCTCAGGAGTTCTCCTGCCTACCCTCCTACAGGGCAACGTGAACGGAAGCGAACGTGGGCGCACCTAATACGAAAACAAACTGACACAAAAACTGACACCGAGGATTTCTAGGCGGTGTTGGAGAAAGGCGCCAACCTACTCGTCGCCAGCGCATACCTCCGGAATTTTAGCGGACCTTGCTTGGAGCGAATTGACGATCGCATTAAAACACGCTGCGTCGGGGTCAGGCTGCGCAGGAGGTATTTTCCCTGCAGCCTTTGCGGCCTCGACCTCGGCCTCGATTTTCAAGTTGCGGATCGACCTGCGAATAAACAGCCTTCTCAGTTCAGCGCTGATAGCCATCTCCGGCTTTGTGACCGCCTCCGCGTCAGTGGCATCAATTTTTTCATCTGTCCGCTTACTCGGGTTACTGGAATCCTCGGATTGGATCGCCCGAACGGCAACTATGGCAGCTTTAGCGTACGAGTCGCTCACCTTCGACGATGAGGCTGTCTTGGTCTTGCTAGTTTTCCCCGTGGGCATCTGCTGCACATCCATGCAATAGCCTCCGAGCAAGAGCACCAGAAACAAGCTCACTAATTTCATCGGAACCTCCCTCGCGGGGGAACGCAAATGTACTCCCGGACTATCAACAGGGTCAATGGAAGCAGCGAAGGAAAAGTGGGGCTGCCGAAAGTCTCGCGTTCAAGGACCGGCGGCGCAACGCGGTTGCGATGATGTAAAGAATCGCTGCCGTATCTGCGGACAGATGAAAAAATTGATGCCACTGACGCGGAGGCGGTCACAAAGCCGGAGATGGCTATCAG
>JALYLI010000123.1 GCA_030774335.1 Acidobacteriota bacterium
CCATCTGGATGGTCAACTGGGAAGGCACGCGCGATGTGCAGTTAACCAGCGGCGCGAACGACGACAGTTCTCCGCGCTGGAGTCCGGACGGAAATTATCTGACGTTCCTCTCCGCGCGTCCCGCCGGAACCAAAAAACAAATCTGGCTCCTCGATCGCCTGGGAGGCGAAGCCCGCCAACTCACCAGCGTGAAAGACGACATAGACGGTTACGCCTGGTCTCCCGACGGCTCGCGCATCGTTCTCGAAATGAGCGCCAGCGAAGATGACGCCCTCTCGCCCAAGGCACCCAAGCCCATCGTCATAGATCGCTTCCATTTCAAGCACGACGTAGACGGCTACCTCACCGCTTCCTCTCGCACGCGCCTGTATCTCTTCGACGTAAAAACAAAAAAACTCGAGCCGCTGACCACTGACAAAAATTTTGAAGACACTGCTCCGGTATGGTCGCCCGACAGCACCCGCATCGCCTACGTCAGCAACCACGAAAAAGAACCCGACCAGACCGGCACCGACGATATTTTCGCAATCGAAGCGCGCCCCGGCTCGACTCCGGCAAAATTAGCCACCACCTACGCGCCCAACGGCCAGCACCTTGCCTGGAGTCCTGACGGCAAGCTCATCGCCTTTCTGCGGGGTGCCGAGCCCAAGTACGACGCTTACAAGCAGGACAGTCTCATGATCGTGCCCGCGGCCGGAGGTTCCCCGCGCGTCATCAATGAAAAATTTGACCGCAGTGTCTCCTCGCCCGAATTCACGAGCGACAGCTCCTCCATCACGGTTCTCGTCCCCGATGACCGCCACGAATATCCCGCCAGTTTTTCTGTCGAGGATGGTTCCATGCACCGTTTGTCGGACTCAGAACTGGTCGTCACGCAACGTTCCACGGCAGCCGGCCACACTGGGGTTCTGGCTTCTGGCGACGCGCTGGCTCCTGAAATCTTCGCGCTCGAAGGCGGCAAACTCCGCAAGCTCACTTCCCACAACGACGCGCTGCTGTCCGAACTCCAACTCGGCGCGGTGGAAGACATTTCCTTCAAAAGCAAAGACGGCACGGAAATTCACGGCATGATGATCAAGCCGCCCAGCTACACCTCCGCGAAAAAATATCCCACGCTGCTTTGGATTCACGGCGGCCCCAACGGCCAGGACGATCACAGCCTGCCTTTCAATACTTATCCACTACAGCTTGAGCGACAACTTTTCGCCGCGCATGGTTACGTGGTCTTGGCCATCAACTATCGTGGCAGCAACGGTCGCGGCGTCGAATTTGCGCGCAGCATCGTAGCCGACTGGGGCAATAAAGAGGTTGCCGACTTGCTGGCCGCCGTCGATTTTGCCGTTGCCAGCGGAGTTGCCGACCCTCAACGCCTCGGCATCGGCGGGTGGAGCTACGGAGGTATGCTCACGGACTACACCATTGCGTCCGATTCTCGTTTCAAGGCCGCCATTAGCGGCGCAGGACTCGCCAACGCGCTGGCCATCTTCGGCAGCGACCAATATATTCTCCAATACAATAACGAGCTCGGCCCGCCCTGGAAATCCGCCGCACCGTGGATGAAAGTTTCCTACCCTTTTTTCCACGCCGACCGCATTCACACGCCTACGCTCTTCCTCGGCGGCCAAAGTGATTTCAACGTGCCCATTATCGGCAGCGAGCAGATGTATCAGGCGCTGCGCACCCTGGGAATTCCTACACAGCTCGTCGTTTACCCCGAACAATTTCACCTGTTCACGCGCCCGAGCTATATTCATGACCGCATGCAACGTTACTTCGCGTGGTTCGACACTTACCTGCACCCCGAAAAATAATTCAGGGAGCAATCGCTCAGCAATCTCTGACCGCTGGCTGTCGCATGGATCGCGCGACCTTTAATGCTGGTGAGGAGGCGCTTCCGGCAGATGTCTGTACTGGAACGCTTTCCGCTCCACGCGCGCCAACCGCGCATCGCCTTCAGCCAAATGGTAAAAGCTGTCTACTGCGACGTCTCGAAATTTTTGCACCAGCTTCGATGTCGGCCACGTTACTTCGACGCTTTCAATTCGCGTCGCGCTTCCTACCCCAATGTGCTGCCGCAATGGATTACCGCCGAAGCTCGAGCCATATCCTACGGTCCTGTAAATCGTGCGCGACCTGTTGTCCTCGCCCACCGTCACGGCAATCTTCGCTCCGAACGCGGATCGATTCGTTTTTTTACCTTCCAGATCCACAGCAATCCAATGATTCCCGTGCCCGGGATTCTCGTACAACACGCTCGCATACGAATCCCCGGAAAACGCTCCGCCCATTTTTTGGAATACATCTTCGATGCCGCTGTTTCTAAAATCCGCGAACGCGATTCCGTGCCCTTTCTGCAGGTGTCCGAATCCGCCCGAGGTGGTCACGTCTTGAAAGCCTTTTCCCTTGTCGTTGCGAAACATCCGGTTTCGCAGCAGCGCCGCATACGGTACATCCCCCGTTCCCAGGTACACGTCGAGCCAGCCATCGTTATCCAGATCGCCGAAATTCGCACCCATCACCAGAATGGCCCGGTCCAACTTCCCCTGTTTGGTCACATCCGTGAACGTGCCATCGTGATTATTGTGAAAGAGTCGAGGTGTCTCCGCTTTGTGCGCCATCCCCATCTCAAACGCGCCCACATCCTGCAAGGTCTCTACAAAAAATCCCGAAACATAAAGATCCGGCCATCCGTCATTGTCGTAGTCGAAAAACCACGTCGCAAAGCTCTGCACCGGTTCCGTCACGCCAGCTTGTGACGCCAACTCCGTGAATTTCCATTGATTCGCTTGCGGATTTTTTGCGTCCTTGGGACCGTCGTTGCGAAACAAGAAATTCGGCGCTCCTTTGCGCGAAACATACAGATCCGGACGCCCGTCATTATTAAAATCGCCCCAGGCTACGCCTTTCACAAAGCCTAAATCCGCGAGTCCATTGGCCACTCCCACATCAGTAAATGTTCCATCATGATTGTTGTGAAACAGTTGCGAAGGATGGCTCTCTGTGCTGTTGGATTCATGTCCCACAAACAGATCCAGCCATCCGTCATTGTCGAAATCAGCCCACGCCGCCGTTTGCGTGGGATGCAGAGACATCAAGCCCGCCTTCTCGGTCACGTCCTCGAAGGTCCCGTCCCCGCGATTGCGAAGCAAAGACTTCGGATACTTTCCGTGCCCTCCCCACCACCCGCCCCTCAGCACCAGTACATCTGGATGCCCGTCGTTATCAAAATCCGCCACAATCAAATTTAATCCGCCCGTTTCGCCCGTCAATTCCGCGGACATCGTCCGGTCCGAAAATGTTCCGTCGCCATTGTTATGAAAAAATCGCAACTGGTCCGCCGGTCCCGAGGACGAAACCATTAAATCCAGCAGGCCGTCACCGTCAAAATCTTCCGCGACCGCTCCTCCAGAATGTCCGCTGACACTCAGGCCCGCATCAGTCGCCACTTCTTTAAACCGCCCAATGTCGGCTTCCGAATCAAACGTCGCCGGTGGAATCAGCCACCTGCTCGGCACCTCGTCCGGGTATTTCCCCAGTGTCATGTACGCCAGATTCAGCAGCCAGCGTGACTCCTTATCTTCCGGCGTGGCTTCCAGCAATGCCGTCAACTCGCGAATCGCTCCCTCCGATCCTCTCGTCAACTTGTGTACCCCCGCCAGGCGAATCGGAACAATGCACGAGCTCTGCCCGTGATTCATCACGCAGTTTTCCTGCTCCCCCAGCCGCAAATAGGCAATCGCCAGCGATTCGCTTACATCGTGTTCGAACACCGGCGTCAAAATAATTCCCTGTGCCTTGCACTCCGTCCGGATCATCTCCAGTTGTTTCACCGCACCCCCTGAATCTCCTGCTTTCAATAAGCTTTCCGCCAACGCCTTGCGAAGCTTAAGCTCCGTCCGTATATCCGGCTTTGCTGCCAACTCCTCCTTCAAATATTTGGCTCGTTCTGCGTCTTTGTTGGGGTCTGTTCTCCAGTCCTGTTCCGCGTGAATTTTTCGCAGCAACTCCGCCATTTTTACGGTGCCATCGCTCGCGGTTTTGCTTTGCTCGGCGGGCAAAGTGACGCAAAGCAGCAAAGCACTCGCACACGCCAGCACCGCAGCCCTGCCGGCGCTTTTGGAAGTGTTTTTCATAGGCAAGCCGCTACATTATACCTTTCGTTCGTTGACGGACGCGCCACCCAACTCGTATAATCAATGTTTGTCTTTAGAGGGCGGAGGCTTATGTACGCTGTAATCAAGACCGGTGGCAAGCAGTACCGTGTCACGCAGGGCGATACCATTCGAATTGAGCGGGTTAGCGGCGAAGTCGGCGAAGCCGTCACCTTTGGTTCCGTTCTCGCGGTCCACACCGAGGACAAGAAAGTTCTCTCTGGTTCGCACGCTTCCAAGGCCAAAGTGACTGGCAAAATCGTGCAGCAAGGCCGCTCCAAGAAAGTTACCGTCTTGAAGTTCAAAAAGACCAATCAGTACAAGATTTCTCGCGGTCATCGCCAGAATTACACCGCGGTCCAGGTCAGCGAAATCTCGCTGTAGTACGGCGGAAATTATTTCGAGTCGTTTTTAAGCAAACTCAAAAAGGATTCCATCATGGCACATAAGAAAGGCGGCGGCTCCTCTACCAACGGCCGCGATTCTCACGGTCAGCGACTGGGAGTGAAGCGCTTCGGCGGCGAATTCGTAAATGCCGGCACTATCCTCATTCGCCAGCGCGGCACCAAACACCAGGCGGGCGTCAATGTCGGCCAGGGCAAAGACGATACTCTCTTCGCACTGGTTACCGGCATAGTCAACTTCGAAGACAAGGGCCGTCACGGCCGTTTTATCAACGTGCAGCCCGCCGAATCCAAGTCCCTCGCGAGCTGAAAGATTCGTTTATGAATTCAGGCGGACTTCGGTCTGCGAACTTCTTGCGGTCCCGGTTAGCCGGGACCGTTTTGTTTTTGCATCGCATCCACATTTAAAAGCGTCAAAGGATTGATCGTGTTCGCTGATGAAGCAAAAATATTCGTGAAGGGTGGCCCCGGCGGCAACGGCTGCGTGGCCTTCCGGCGCGAAAAATATGTTCCTCGTGGCGGCCCCTCCGGCGGCGACGGCGGTCATGGCGCGAGCATCTACCTCGAAGCCAACATCAACGACAACACGTTGCTGCGCTACCGCTACAATCGCGAATTCAAAGCCGACCGTGGCCGCCACGGCGAAGGCTCCAACTGCAGTGGCGTCTCCGGCGACGACATGATTCTGCAGGTTCCCGTCGGCACCGTGGTCTTCGATGCCCAGACCAACGAAACCATCGCCGACCTCGCCACGCCCGGCCAGCGCGTGCTGGTCGCCCACGGTGGACGCGGTGGCCGCGGCAATCAGCATTTCGCCAAGCCCTGGCATCAGGCTCCCCGCGAACACGAAGAAGGCCTGCCTGGCGAAGAACGTCACATCCGTCTGGAACTGAAACTCCTGGCCGATGTCGGCCTCGTTGGATTTCCGAATGCCGGCAAATCCACTTTGATCTCCGTGATTTCCGCCGCGCGCCCCAAAATCGCCAATTATCCCTTCACTACGCTGGAGCCCAACCTCGGGGTCGTCAATGCCGACGGCGGCACCGGGACTCACGGCACTGAGCTCGGCCGCACTTTCGTCGTCGCCGATCTTCCCGGACTCATCGAAGGCGCGCATGAAGGCCACGGCCTGGGCATGCGTTTCCTGCGCCACGTGGAGCGTACCAGGCTGCTCGTGCACCTGATCGACACCAGCGATTCGAATGTGGACGATCCTATCCATTCCTACGAAGTAATTTCCGGCGAGCTTCACGCCTTCAGCGAAGAGCTCACCGAGAAGCCTTTAATCGTCGTAGCTACCAAACTCGACGCCACCACCGACACGGCGCGCCTTGATGCCCTACGGGATTTTTGCAAAAAGCATCGTCTCGAATTCCATTCCATCTCCGCCGCCACCGGCGTAGGCGTAAAAGAGTTGATCCGTTCCATCGCTGACGCCCTCGAAAAAATTCCGCGCGCCACACCGGATCACGAATCACACGATTCCCAATCACAGCACGTGCAGGCAACTGCGCATCTTGCCGGCCAGGACGCCGCTGGCGCTCCGCTCCTAAGCGGCGAAGAAGAATCATGAGAGAATTACGTCTATATCGCTGCCGTGCGATTCCGCCGGCCATCTTAATTTCGGAGCAGCATTGACCACCGCGCAAGCCCACCGCACCGCCGCCAGGCACCATCCGCGTCGCATTGCCATTTTTGGCGGTTCCTTCGACCCAATTCACAACGGGCATTTAGCCATTGCCCGTGCCGCCGATAGGCGCTTCAATTTCGACGAAATCCATTTCATCGCCGCCAGCCGCCCGCCGCACAAGCTCAAGCAACATCTCGCGCCATTTCCGCACCGCTTCGCTATGGTTTCTCTGGCCTGTACTGAGCATCCGCATTTCGTTCCGTCGCTGGCGGAGGCCGGAGAAGATTTCAGCGGCAGCCAGTTGCATTACTCCGTGGACACCGTCCGTTACTTTCGCCACGCTTACAACGGCCACGGCGATCGCGTTTGTTTCATCATCGGTGCCGACGCTTTTCTCGATATTCCCATGTGGAAGGAATACGAAACCCTGCTCGGCTTGTGCGATTTCATCGTCGCCAATCGTCCGGGGATCCGTCCCGAAGCCTTGCGCCTGGTGATTCCGCCGGACTCCATCGCGCGTCCCGACCTTAAAAAAGAAACCGAAGCCGCGCACCCATCTCTGGTCGTGGCGCATCTTCATCGCAGTACCGTCTATCTGCTGGAAAACGTCAGCAGCGAAGTTTCCGCCACCGATATTCGCCGCCGCGCGCATCGCGGCCAATCTATTCACGGGCTTGTCTCTGCCCGAGTCGAGGAATACATTTTGAAACAGGGTCTATACCAGTGAACTTGAAATTGGAAGCGTTTCCCAAAGGTGTGCAGCTCGCCGTCCATGCCGCGCAGGAAAAAAAAGCCGGCGCCATCACTGTTCTCGATCTGAGCGGCCTCGGCGCCTTCACGGAATACTTCGTGATTTGCACCGGCTACAGTTCGCCGCAGGTTCAGGCCATCTGTTCTGAAGTGGAAGAGCAACTGTACAAGCACGCTAAACGTTCACCCGAGCATCGCGAAGGCCAGCGCTCCGCCGAATGGGCTTTGCTCGACTTCGGGGGGTTTGTCGTCCACGTGTTCAGTGAACAGGCGCGCCGCTATTACGATCTCGAACGTTTGTGGCGTTCCGCGCCCAAGCTGGAAATTCCCGACGCTCCCGAAAGCATGGCGCACGACAGCGCCGCCCGTCATCATCCTGACGAATCCCGTCATTTCCCGGGTGAAGCAGTTTCCTGATGACCACAGAGCGATTGCCGTGGATTTCCGCTGATCCCGCATCGCGCCGCCTTTTCGAACTCGCTCAAAAAGTTGCCCCCGCGCCCACCACCCTTTTAATTTCCGGGGAAAGCGGCACCGGCAAAGATTATCTCGCGCGACTCGTTCACGAACTTGGCCCGCGCCGCGACGCGCCCTTCCTGAAAATTGATTGCGCCAGTCTTCCTCCGCAACTCGTGGAAAGTGAACTCTTCGGCCATGAACGCGGCGCCTTCACCGGCGCAGTGGATAGAAAGCTCGGCCGCTTTGAACTTGGCGGTACCGGCACCATTGTCCTCGACGAAATCGCCGCCCTCCTTCCGGGAGCCCAGGGCAAGCTCCTTCGCGTGTTGCAGGAACGCACTTTCGAACGCCTCGGCGGCACCGAAACCATTCACATTGAAGCGCGCCTCATCGCCCTCAGCAACGTCGATTTGCCCGCCGCTGTCAAAAATGGAAGTTTTCGCGAAGACTTATATTTTCGCCTCAATGTTCTGGCCCTCGCGGTCCCACCGCTGCGCGAACGACGCGAAGATATTTTGCCCTTGGCCGAACATCTGCTCGGCGTCATGCGCAACATCCACGCGCGCCCAAATCTTCAGTTCAGCGAAGCAACTCGCCGCATGCTCGTTGCCTACCCCTGGCCCGGCAACGTACGCGAACTCCGCAACGTGCTCGAACGCGCCGTAGTGTTTTTCGAGCACCACATCAATTCCGTTGCCGACGCTCAACCCGCGTTCCTCGAGCCGGCAAATTTTCCGGAAAACTTGCGCGTGCTGGCTCCCGGCAACCCTGCCAACCTGCGCTCCCTCGAAGACATGGAGCGCGAAGTCATCGCCGCCACGCTTGAAGCCATGCACTACAAAATCAGCCAGTCTGCGGCCAGCCTGGGCATCAGCCGCAAGACTCTTCTCGAAAAGCGTAAGAAGTACGGTTTGCAGTAAATGCACCTGCGCCTGGTCATGCTTGGCAAGACGCGGCGCCCGGAACTTCGCGCCGTCATAGACGATTATGTCAAACGCCTTAGCCGTTACGCCCCCATCGAAGTCACCGAGCTCCGTGAAACGGAAGCCGCCCTGAAAAAATTTGCTTTCGACCAACCCTCCACTATCGTCCTGCTCGACGCCGCCGCAAAAAATCTCGACTCCCAAGCTTTCGCCAAATGGCTCGGTGAGCATCGCGATCGCAGCACCCGCCTGCTCGTTTTTGTCTGCGGTGGCGCTGACGGTTTCCCCGAAGAAATCCTTCGCCAGGCCCATCAAAAGTTATCTCTCAGCGCCATGACTTACTCGCACGAACTGGCCCGTGCTATGCTCGCTGAGCAACTCTACCGCGCTTTCGCCATTCTCTCCGGCAGCGCCTACCCCAAGTAATTTGCGCATCTTTAAGGGCACCGATTATGTCGATTCGCGTTATCGCCGATCAAAACCAGCCATCCGCCACCATCGAAATTCCGCTCGATAAACCTTTGCCCGATTACGATCTGGATCAACTGGAACAACCCACTCCTCGCGACGTGGATTCCATCCTCGTTTCCCAGGGTTTTCGCGACCTCGTGGACGACGCCCGCGGCGTGCTCATGGATCTTCTGGCCCATCCGCCTTCTCAGGCGAACTCTCCCGAGAATGCCCGCCTCGATTTCACGCACTCCACGCCGTCTCCCCTTGAGCTTGTGCAACTTACCGGTGCGATTTGTCCCGGCGACGACGAAGTCTACCGCCCCGGGTTGTGGATTGTGTTGTCCGACCCTCACGCCAAAGCGAAGACTCCGTTGCCGCCCTTCACGCAGGACCGCGTCCATGGCATCGCCGACGAACTGGTGAAACGCCTTTCGCTGCTGTAGCGATTCCGCACTCTCCGATGCGCTTTGAAATCACCGCGCGACCCTTGACGTTTCCACCGGCAATCCGCAAACTTCTTTTCGTTTCGTTGTAACGACCACCGCTCAGATTGGATCGACCATGCCGGAAGAAAAAGGTTTGCTCATCGTCTACACCGGACCCGGCAAGGGCAAAACCACTTGCGCATTGGGCACCGCCTTTCGCGCCGTCGGCCAGGGTCTGCGCGTCCTGATGGTGCAATTCATCAAAGGTTCCTGGCACTACGGCGAACTCGACGCCGCCAAAATGTTGGGAGATGACAAGTTCGAAATTCGTCCCATGGGCCGCGGCTTCGTCAAAATCGGCGGAGCCGAAACCGATCCGGAAGACATTAAACTCGCCCAGGAATGCTGGCATTCTGGCCGCGACGCCATCTACAGCGGCAAATATGATTTAGTCGTCCTCGACGAAATCAATTACACCATCAGCTACAAAATGCTCGACGCCGCGGTAGTCGCCGACGCCCTGAAAAATCGTCCCGAGCGCGTCCACGTCATCTGCACCGGCAGAAACGCGCACCCCCAGCTCACCGAGCTCGCCGACCTCGTCACCGAGATGCGCGAGGTGAAACACCCCTACACCAAGGGTATACTGGCCCAGCGGGGGATCGACTACTAGGCTGCCCGGCCACCTATGACTTGGTTCAAGCGCGACAAGAAAGCCATCGCTGAAACCACGCCGCCCGAAGAGCGTCGCGTGCGCACCGAAGGCCTGTGGGTCAAGTGTGAATCCTGCCGCACCATCGTTTTCCGCAAAGACCTCGAAGCCAACCTCTTCGTCTGCCCCAAGTGCCAGTTTCATTTCAAAATGAACGCCAAAAAACGGCTCGAAATGCTGCTCGATGGCCGTTACACCGAGCACGACGCGGGTATGACCTCCACCGATCCGCTGCATTTCACCGACACCAAGCCTTATGCCGGCCGCCTGAAGGAAGCTCGAAAAAAATTGGGCATGAACGACGCCGTCATCACCGCCGAAGGCCAGCTCAATGGCCGGCACGTAGTTTGCTGCGCGATGGAGTTCGGCTTCATCGGGGGCTCCATGGGCGCGGTGGTGGGAGAAAAAGTCACCCGCGGTATCGAGCTCTCCATTGAAGGGCGCAAGCCTTTCATCGCTGTGTCCTGCTCGGGCGGTGCGCGCATGATGGAGGGCACCATCAGCTTGATGCAGTTGGCCAAAGTTTCTGCCGCCCTCGCAAAGCTCGATGACGCCCGCATCCCCTACATTTCCTTGCTGACCGACCCCACTACCGGCGGCGTCACTGCCAGCTTCGCCATGCTTGGCGATTTGAATATCGCCGAGCCCGGCGCGCTGATTGGTTTCGCCGGCCCGCGCGTCATTGAGCAAACCATCGGCCAGAAATTACCAGAAGGATTTCAGCGCTCGGAATTTCTTCTAGAGCACGGCTTTCTCGATGCCGTCGTCCCGCGCAAGGATTTGAAATCCTTCATCAGCACCTCGCTCGACCTCTTGTTCAGCTGACTCTTTCCCCAAAATGGATTACACCGCTGCCGTAAATTATCTGCTTTCTCTGGGCAGGGAGTTGGCTGCACCCACGCAAGCAGCCGCCGCCAAATTCAATCTCGAAAACATTTCCGTGCTCGACCAGCGCCTCGGACATCCGAGCCGCGCTTATCCCAGCGCGCACGTCGCCGGAACCAACGGCAAGGGCTCTACCGCTGCATTCCTCGAGTCCGTCTTGCGCCATGCGGGGCTGAGAACCGGACTCAACACCTCCCCGCATCTCGAAAAAATTAACGAGCGCATCCGCATCAATGGCCAGGAAATCGACGACGACGCCTTCGCCGACGTCTTCACCAAAATCCACAACTCCATCGAAAAGCTACTAGCCGCCGGCAAGCTGCGCGCGCATCCCACCTATTTCGAGTGCGTCACCGCCATGGCTTTCGAATACTTCGCGCAGCAGCACGTGGACTTCGCCATTTTCGAAGTCGGCCTCGGCGGCCGGCTCGATGCCACCAATATTCTTTCGCCCGCCATCACCATCATCACGCGGGTCGATTTCGATCACGAAAATTTTCTTGGCCACTCCCTGCGCGAAATCGCCGGCGAAAAAGCGGGTATTCTCAAGCCCGGGGTCCCCGTCATTGTCGGTGAACAACACCTGGAAGCCCGCGAAGTCATTCTCGCGCGCGCGAAGGAGTTGGCCTGCCCCCTGATCGAAACGCGTGTCGCCTACAAAATAGAAGAGTCGACCAGCCAGCCGTCACCGCCACAACAGAACGAATCCACCGGCCGCGTCCACGCCAAGATTTTAAGCCCCTCATCCGCCTGGTCTCTTGAAATCTGGCCATCTCTGGCCGGCCGCTTCCAGTTGCAGAACGCCCTGAACGCCCTCGCCGCCACGCGCCTTCTCTCTCAACGTGGCTTTCGCATCCCCGACGAATCCATCGCTGCGGGAATCGCCAACACCGTATGGCCCGGCCGCCTCGAAAAACTCCAATCCAATCCCGACGTCTATCTCGATGGCGCCCACAACCCATCCGCGGCCCACGAATTGGCAAATTTTCTCGCGCAAAATTTCGCGGCGCGCAAAATCTGGCTGATTTACGGAGCGCTTCGCGACAAATCCGTTGACGAAGTCGCCGGCTGGCTCTTTCCTCTAGCTTCGGAAGTCATCATCACTGAACCGCGCACCCCGCGTTCCATCTCCGCTGAACAGCTCGAGGAAATCGCCAGCTATCACGCCGGACATTCCATCACCATTCCTGACGCCGAACGAGCTTTAAACCATGCGCTAACACACGCCCGGCCCGAGGACGCCATTTTCATCACCGGCTCTCTCTACCTCGTCGGCCAATTGCGCGGCTACTGGAAAAACCGCGAGCAGGTCGCCGCGGGCTCCAAAACACCGTAGAATATCGGCCTCATCAGTTGGCATGGCCTTAAGCGGAATCGCTCTACCATAATGCCCGAAAAGAAATTACGCTCGCAGCTCGCAAAATTTCCTTCCGCCGCCCGTCCGCTCGTCGGCGTAATCATGGGCTCCGGCTCCGATTGGGAAACTCTCGAGCCCGCCTCCACAACTTTGTCCGGCCTGGGCATTCCTCATGAGACTCGTGTGGTCTCCGCCCATCGCACGCCGGACCTTCTGTTCGAATACGCCTCCACCGCCGAAAAACGCGGCATCGAAGTAATCATCGCCGGCGCGGGCGGCGCTGCGCATCTCCCCGGCATGACCGCCTCAAAAACGGTCCTGCCCGTCCTCGGCGTGCCTGTCGAATCCAAAGCGCTTAAAGGCCTGGATTCTTTGCTCTCCATTGCGCAAATGCCCGGCGGCATTCCCGTAGGCACCTTGGCCGTTGGTAAATCCGGCGCCATCAACGCGGCGCTCCTGGCCGCCGCTATTCTCGGCATCAAACACCCCGCCATTCGCGAATCCCTGCGCAAATTCCGCGAAGCCCAGACCAATCGCGTGCTCGCCGCTCCCGACCCCTCCGCGGCCTCACGAACGCCAAGGCCCAATAAAAATCGCCCCGCAAGTCGCGGCGCCAAATCCAGGAAGTCCTCGTGACCATCGGCATCCTCGGCGGCGGCCAACTTGGATACATGCTCGCCTTGGCTGGCTACCCTCTTGGTTTGCGTTTCCGTTTTCTTGACCCTTCGCCGGAAGCTCCCGTCGGCCGCATCGCCCAACGCGTCACCGCCGACTTCGAAGACGAAGCCGCGCTCGAAAAGTTTGCCAGCGGCCTTGAGTTGGTCACCTACGAATTCGAAAACGTGCCCGTGGCCGCCACAAAATTCCTCGCGGCACGCGGCCCCGTTTTTCCGCCGCCTGCCACCCTGGAGATTGCCCAGGACCGCCTGAAGGAAAAAGCTCTATTCAACAAGTTAGGAATCGCTACCACGGCCTTCGCGCCTGCCCACGACTTACATTCTCTCGACGGGGCTATCGCCACCGTCGGCTTGCCCGCAGTTTTGAAAACTACCCGCCTCGGCTACGACGGTAAAGGCCAATGGACGCTTCGCGCCGCCGCTGACGTAGCCAAGCTGAAATCTGAAATCGCCGCAGCCTTCACCAACGCATTGAGCTCCAACGGAGCAACACCCGCAGACACCGCGCCTTTCATCCTCGAGCGCTTCATCTCTTTCACCCGCGAACTTTCCATTCTCGCCGTTCGCGCCCGTCGCGGTGACATCGCCTTTTACCCGCTGGTCGAAAATCGTCACCACGGCGGAATTCTCCGGCTTTCGTTAGCGCCAGCGCCCTCCCTTGAGCCCTCGCTCCAGCGCGAAGCCGAAGACATCGCGCGTCGCGTCCTCGAATCGCTTGATTACGTCGGCGTTTTAGCCATCGAATTTTTCGAATGCCAGGGCCGCCTGCTCGCCAACGAAATGGCCCCCCGCGTCCACAATTCCGGCCACTGGACCATCGAAGGTGCCATCACCAGCCAGTTCGAAAACCATCTCCGCGCCGTCCTCGATCTGCCTTTGGGATCCACCAAAGCCCCTGGCTTTGCGGCCATGCTGAATCTTATCGGCGAAACTCCACCCACCGCTGAAGTTCTCGCCATTCCCGGCGCGCACCTGCATCTCTACGGCAAATCGCCACGTCCCGGCCGCAAGTTGGGCCACATCACCCTGTGCGCCAGTACCTTCAATCAACTTTCCTCCAGCCTCGAAGCCTTGCCCGCCTACTTCCAGCAACCCGATTTCTGCCTCAATACCCCCAAAACTCAGGCTTCGCCGCATACAAAACACTCCCATTCAGTCTAATTTTACCCCTCGGTTGCTGCCCCTCTCGCTGGGGTGCTAGGATTCATAGGTTCCATGACCCCCCAAACAGTACACCGCCCGCGTGTAGGCATTCCTTGGCGCACGTCCACCGAAGAGGCCGTCAACAATCTCGCCAAGACCAGCAATTATCAGGACGCCGTCCGCGCAGCCGGTGGCGACCCCGTATTGCTTTCACTTCAGCATCTCGACAAGCTCCAGGAACTCTTACCCACCTTGGACGCTTTCGTTCTGCCCGGCAGCCCTGCCGACGTCAATCCCGCCGCGTACGGCGAAGTAAATCGCGGCAAGTCCGAGCCTCCCGATCTTCCGCGCGAAACCACCGACCAGGCCATTTTGCAACACGCCTTCGGTCAGAAAAAACCAGTCCTCGCCATTTGTTACGGTTGCCAGCTTTTAAACGTCTATCTGGGTGGCACCCTGATTCAGGATCTGCGGGAAGAAACCGACACGCCCATCGCGCACACCAGGCACAACATCGTGCCTCAACCGGATGCCGACCCGGTCCACCCGGCGATTCTCGCGGAGTCGAGCCGCTTGGCTAAAATTGCCGCCACGGCGGAAGTGCCCGTAAATAGTTCTCATCACCAGGCCGTTGAGCGCGTCGGGAAAAATTTGCACGTCACTGCGCATGCGCCTGACGGCACTATCGAAGCTGTCGAGTGGGCCGGCGACGCCAACTGGATTGTGGGCGTGCAGTGGCACCCCGAACGCATGCTCGGCGACGCTTTTTCGGACCGTTTGTTCCGCGATTTCATCACTGCCGCCAGTCGATCGCGCAGTGCGGTCGCGCATCAGTAGCCCGGTATGGGTGAGCAGGAAATTTCGGCATCAGTTTAGTTTTCTCGGGGGACAGATGATTTCATTGGCGGGCAAGGCGGCACTCATTACCGGGGGCTCAAGAGGCATCGGTGCCGCCGCGGTAAAACTCTTCGCCCAGGCTGGCGCGGACGTCGTTTTCAATTACAACAAAGCCAAGGAACCCGCCATGCAGGTTGAAGCCGATGCCCGCAAGCACGGCACCCGCGTCGAAGCCTTCAAAGCTGATGTTGGTCGTCATGGTGATAACAAAAAATTGGTGGAATTCGCCATCGCCCGCCTCGGCCGCCTCGATATTCTCGTCCCCAACGCCGGCGTCTGGAACAGCGACGATCTCCCCATCGAAAAAATGACCGAGAAGCAATGGGACGACATGCTTCGCGTCAATCTCACCAGCGTGTACTCCCTCATCCACTTTGCCGTTCCGCACATGATCAAACAGAAGTCAGGAAAAATTATCCCCATCAGTTCCACCGCGGGCCAGCGCGGCGAATCCTTCCATACGCACTACGGCGCGTCCAAAGGCGGCATCATCAGCTTGACCAAGGGCCTGGCCACCGAACTCGCGCGCCACAACATCCTGGTTAATTCCGTGGCGCCTGGCTGGGTGGCTACCGACATGTCCAACGCCGTCCTCGAATCTAAAGCTGGCCAAAAAATGGTTGCCGCCGCCATCCCCATGGGCCGCCCCGGCACCGCCGAAGAAATTGCCGGTCCCATCCTCTTTCTCGCTTCCGACCTGGCCAACTTCATGACCGGAGAGATCATCAATGTAAATGGGGGATCGGTCTTGTGCGGCTGAAGTTTTTGGGAAGTTTGGCGCCTGTGCTGTGCGCGATTTTTCTTTGGAGCGCGGCATTTGCGGGTGTTACCTGCGCGTCTTTGGACCCGCCGCAAAATCCTGACAGCATGCTGCCGGAGCAAAACGTTGCCAAAGCCCGCGAAATCCTCAATCGTTTACTGGACGCCCTGGGCGGCCCATCCTTCCTCGAGGCTCGCGAGCGCGAATGCGACGGTCGCCGCGCGCAATTCGGCCACAACGGCGAATCGACCGGCTTCATCGATTTCAAGGATTATTGGCGTTACCCCGATAAACATCGCACCGATTACTCCAAAAAGCGCAACATCATTGACACGTTCAACGGCAACGAAGGCTGGACCATGGATCGCGCCGGTGTCAGCGAAGAGCCTGCCGCAGCCGTCTCCGATTTTCAGGCTTTGGTAAAACACAGCGTGGACAATGTGCTGCGCTTCCGCCTCCAAGATCCCACTCTGAATCTCAATTACGCCGGCCGCGACATTATTGACATGCGCCAGATTGATTGGGTGGAAATTGCTGACGAGCAGCGCACCCTGCGCCTGGGGATTGACCGCTCTTCGCACCTCTTGCTTCGCAGCGTGATCACTGGCGTGGACGAAAATACTCAGCAACGAACCCAGGAAACCACCATCTATACAAATTACCAGCGGAAAGACGGCGTGATGGTCGCCTTACAAGTCTCCCGCGAGCGCGATGGCCGTCGCTTCTATCAGGCCTTCTACGAAACCTGCACCTTCAATCCGCATCTCCCCGAAGATACCTTTACCAAAGCTGCTCTCGAAAAACGCTACGCCGAAGTCGGCAGCAAAAAAGACCGCGAAAAGTATAAAAACGCCAGAGACTAAAATCATATTCTCGTCTCAGTTGGAACATCCTGGGAGCGCTAATCTCCGGATTGGCGTTTTTAAATTGCCACCAGCAGTGCATTACCTCTCCAACTTTCACAATCGGCGCAAACCAGCGTTTCCCACCGATCCGCTCGGTACGTCGTGATCCGCAACCACAGCAATTTGCCCCGCCCGTTCCTTCCCGCCTTCTCCGCCTTTTGCTAGTCTGGGCCTGCTGATGAAACTAACTCCCCGCCAGCATCATGCCCTGAAATCCATTTGTGACACCTTCGCCCCTCACGCGGATGGCTGGCCCTCCGCTTCACAACTCGGCGTTACCGAAGCCATCGCCACCGCCATGGACTTCAACCCCCGTGTCGGCGACCGTAAACAATTTCTGCAACTCCTGAACATTTGGGATTCGCATCTGCACGCATTATTTTCTGTTGGTAAAATTTCGCGTTTCTCGGCTCTCCCCCAGGAAGATCGCGTTCGGGTGTTGCTCTCCTGGGCCGAGAGCGGGATTGGCCGTCGCCGCGCCGCCTTTCAAGCGTTACGCAAAGCAGTGTCGTACCTTTACGTCATGCTGCCGCGCCTGAACGGCGCGCGGACGCCGGTCTGGGACAAAATCGGCTACCCCGGCCCGCCTAAATTTCCCGAGTCGACACCGTCCTCGCGTTTGAATGTCATCGTCCCGAGCGCCGAAATAAAACTCTCATGCGAAGTTTGCATCATTGGTTCCGGAGCCGGCGGCGCCACCGCCGCCGCAGTTCTGTCCGCCGCCGGAAAAGATGTCATCGTGCTGGAAGCCGGCGGCTACTATGATGACGCCGATTTCGACGGCGCCGAGCTGGGTGGTTACCAGCGCCTTTACACCGAAGGCGGCGCAGCCGCCACGATTGATCATAGCGTCGGGCTTCTGGCAGGCGAATGCCTCGGCGGCGGCACCGTAGTCAACTACACCACTTCGTTTCGAACGCCCGATGACATTCGCGCCGAATGGGCCGCCGCCGGCGTCCCGTGGTTCGCTGCCCACGAATACTCAAAAAGCCTCGATGCCGTGTGCGACCGTCTCTCCGTCAACGTAAATCACAATCGCATTTCCCCCCGCGAACAAATTCTCGATCGCGGGCTGCGTAGCCTCGACTGGCACGTTGACGCCATGCCCCGCAATGTCCTTGCCTGTGACCAGGGGGAATTCTGCGGTTTCTGTGGAGTGGGCTGCCGCCTGGGAGCCAAACAATCCGTAACCAAAACGTGGCTCGCCGACGCGCAAAAAAATAACGCGCGCATCGTCACCGAGACGCGCGCGCAAAAGATTCGCATCGAAGCAGGCCAGGCCACCGGCGTCGAAGCCATCTCCAAAAACGGCCATCGCGTTTCCATCCAGTGCAAAGCCGTCATCGTAGCCTGCGGCGCTATTCACACCTCGGCGCTGCTCCTGCGTTCCGGCCTGCGCAATGAACACATCGGCAAACATCTCTATCTTCACCCCGTCTCCAACGTCTGCGGAGTTTTCGACGAGGACATTCGCCCTTGGGAAGGCACCATGCAGGCCATCTACTCCGACCAGCATCGCTCCATCACCGGCAATTATGGCGTGAAGTACGAAACCACCGCGCTGCAACCGGTGATCGCCGCCGCCGCTCTTCCGTGGCGCGGCCCGGCGCAACATCGCAAATTTTTTGAGCGCCTCACCAACACCGTTGGCATCGGTGTTCTCCTCCGCGATCGCGACGGCGGCCGCGTGACCATGGACTCGCAGGGCCATCCCGTGGCGCACTACGAACTCTCGCAATTCGATCGCAACCACCTGCGTCACGGGTTCATCTCTGCCGCGCGTATTCTCGAAGCCGCCGGTGCGCACACCATCTATTCTCCGCACGCCAAATGGTGCGCCTACGAACCAAACCGTATCGGCTCGCTCGATTCCTTCACGCAATCGATGGACGCCGCCGGTTGGGAGTCCGGCCGCCTCGCGCTTTTTTCTTTTCACATCATGGGCAGCGCCCGCCTGGGCAACTCTCCAAATACCTCAGCCACCAATCCCGATGGCGAGACCTGGGAAGCTCGCAACCTCTTCGTCATGGACGGCTCCTCTTTTCCCAGCGCTTCCGGCGTCAATCCCATGATCACCATCGAAGCCATCGCCCATCGCAACGCCTCCGCCCTCGCCACGCGCCTGTAATCGCGGCAACCTAAAGACGCAACCCAGATCGGTCATTCCGACCGAAGCGAGCGCACGCTTCTTCCTCTGCTTCGCTCCTGCAAAGCAGCCAGCTCGCGAAGTGGAGGAATCTCTCTTCGCTCCATCGCGCCAGCCACTGAAATCTAATGAAAATTCAATGCCGTGAATTTCAAATCCAAAACCAGCGACATGTTTTAGGACCACGGGATACTCGGCGGTATAATGTTCACATGTCGCACAATCAGGGGAACGCACCGATGCATGGCACCACCGTGCTGTGCGTGCGTAAAGAAAACAAAGTCGTGCTCATCGCCGACGGCCAGGTAACCATGGGCGATCACGTCATGAAGCACACCGCGCGCAAAACGCGCCGCCTCTACAACGATAAAGTCATCGCCGGATTCGCGGGCTCCACCGCCGACGCCATCACCTTATTCGAACGCTTCGAAGGCAAGCTCCAGGAACATTCCGGCAATTTGCAAAAAGCCGCGGTAGAACTCGCCAAGGAATGGCGCAAGGATCGCGCCCTTCGCCATCTCGAAGCCTTGCTGATCGTCGCCGACACCAAAGGCACTTTCATTCTTTCCGGCAACGGTGATGTAATCGAACCCGACGACGGCATCGTGGCCATCGGCTCCGGTGGCTCCTATGCTCTCGCTGGAGCGCGCGCTTTGCTGAAGCACTCGAAGCTCAACGCCAAAGACCTCGCCATGGAAGCCATGCGCATTGCCAGCGAGATTTGTATCTATACCAACGCGAATTTCACGGTTGAGGAACTGTAACATCTGAATTTTTCACGCCATCACCGGGATGGCGCATCCAATAGGGTGAGCTTTTCGCAGCATGGGCATTTTCGATTGTCTGTTGCAGTAAACGCAGGCCCTGCAGATTCAGGGAAAGTTTAGAAGGATTTAATGCCGTCCAAAACCGATAAAGAAATCGTCTACGCCCCCGGCAGCAACGGAGCCGCTCCCACCGAGGAACAGGAGCTGCTCCCCGCGCTCGATGACATGACCCCGCGGGAAATTGTCGTCGAACTCGACAAATACATCGTGGGCCAGAACGCCGCCAAGCGCGCCGTCGCGGTGGCTCTGCGCAACCGTGTCCGTCGACAAAAACTTCCCCCGGAAATCGCCGAAGACATTCTTCCCAAAAATATTCTGATGATCGGCCCCACCGGCGTCGGCAAAACGGAAATTGCCCGCCGGCTTGCGCGTCTCGCCGGCTGCCCCTTCGTAAAAGTGGAAGCCTCCAAATACACCGAAGTCGGCTACGTCGGCCGCGACGTCGAATCCATGGTCCGCGATCTGGTGGAAACCTCCATTGACATGATTCGCGAGGAAAAACTTGACGAGGTCGCCGATCGCGCCGAGCAGGCCGCCGAAGAGCGCGTCCTCGATCTTCTGCTTCCGCCATCCACCTCCCCTGCGGCCGGCACCAGCGAAGCCGATGTCACCTCGCAGCGCGAACAAACCGAGCGCACCCGTGAAAAACTCCGCGTACAGCTCCGCGAAGGCAAGCTCGACCAGCGCATGGTTGATATCGAAGTCCGCGAGCGCTCTACGCCATCCTTCGAAATTATTTCCAATCAAGGCGTGGAAGAAATGGACGTCAACATTAAGGACGTTCTTTCCGGAATGTTTGGCCAGCAAAAAAAGAAGCGCAAGATGTCTGTTGCCGACGCCTTCGAATACCTCATTCAGGAAGAAGAGAACAAGCTTCTCGACATGGATCAGGTCACCCGCGCCGCCGTCGAGCGCGCCGAGCAGATGGGCATCATCTTCATAGATGAAATCGACAAAGTCGCCGGCCGCGAATCCGGCCACGGCCCGGACGTTTCGCGTGAAGGCGTGCAGCGCGACATTCTTCCCATCATCGAAGGCACTACTGTCAACACGCGCTACGGCATGATTCGCACCGATCACATTCTCTTTATCGCCGCCGGCGCCTTTCACGTCAGCAAGCCATCTGATCTTATCCCCGAGCTGCAGGGCCGCCTCCCGATCCGCGTCGAGTTGCAATCCTTGAAAGAAGAAGATTTCATTCGCATTCTTACCGAACCCAAGAACGCGTTGCTCAAGCAATCCGTCGCCCTTCTCGATACGGAAGGTGTGAAGTTGGTTTTCACCGACGACGCCGTCGCCGCCATCGCCAAATTCGCCACCAGTGTCAACGAGCAGACCGAAAATATCGGCGCGCGCCGCCTGCACACCATTCTCGAAAAAGTTCTCGATGAACTCTCCTTCGAGGCTCCTGACCTGAAGAAGAAAAACGTTAAAATCGACGCCGCTTACGTTACCAGGCAGCTCGCTGACATCGTCAAGAATCAGGACCTCAGCCGCTACATCCTGTAAAAAACCAACTCCGTATGGAGAGCCCAATCGAGTGAGCACCCCGCCCGCGAAACTCCGATGGCCAGCGCGCAGCCGTTCCGCCGGTAAATCGATCAAGATTTTCGCACCCGCCAATTTTCTAATCGCGTCCGCTTTATTCCTGACGGCTGGCTGCGGCGCGCCCGGCGAACCAGTCCCTCCCACACCGCCCGTCGCCGCGCCAATTACTGACCTCGCCGCTCACCAGGCTGGCGACGGAGTACAACTCATCTTCACTATGCCGAGCAGGTCCGCTACGGGTAATCGCCTGGCCGCCACTCCCGCCATAGAAATTCTGCGCGGCACCTCCAAGCCTGATGGTTCCGCTGATTTGAATTCCCTCCGCGTTGTGGACACTATCCCTGGCTCGCTCGCCGACAAATATCTCGCCGGCGAGAAATTTCAATTCACCGATCCGCTCGCCCCCGAAGAGACTAAAGCCCATTCCGGCAGTGTCATAACCTACGCTGTCCGCACACGCCTCTCGCAAAAACGCGCTTCGCTAAATTCCAACGTTGTTTCTTTGCGAGTTTTCAGTATTCCGCGGCCAATCGCCACGGTGGAAACTCACCTCACCGAATTTGCCATCGATCTTTCCTGGTTACCGGTCGATCGCACCTCCGGCGGTGATTCGCTCACTGCGCAACCCCGCTACAATATTTATCGCGCGGAACTGGATGATGCTGCCGCGGAAACTGCGAAAGTCGGCAATGCTCCATTACCTGCCGGCCCAAAACTCCAATTCCTCAACTCCCAGTCCGAAAATATTTACAGCGACAAATCTTTCGAGTTCGGCAAGACCTACGCTTACATCGTCCGCAGTGTCATCACCGTCGACGGCGCGCAACTCGAATCCTCGGACTCCCCTCCATCCATCGTCTCCCCGCGCGACACCTTTCCGCCGGCCGCCCCGCAATCGATAGTCGCTGCGGTATTGCCCGCAGAAACAGAAGGCTCTCTACTCATCGATCTCTCCTGGTCCATCAACGTTGAAAATGATTTCGCCGGCTACCGCGTCTATCGCACGGAGCAGCGGTCCTCCGGTGACCAGCCTCCCAGTGACCAGCCCGGCGCCAAAGGCCGGCTCCTCACACCAGAGTTGTTGCCCGCACCCGCATATCGTGATACCTCTGTACAGTCCGCTCATCGCTATTCGTACGTCGTAACCGCCGTTGATCGCGCCGGAAACGAAAGCACGCCAGGTCCCCCCGTGGCGGTTGAAGTGCTAGATTCTTCGCAACCAGAGCTGTAATTTTGGGTTACCAGGTTAGGGCCGTTTCTCAACCATGCTGGCTCGTCCACAAATTCGCGCCCATCATCCCTCTCACGTTTTCAGGGACTCGGCTGTGCGCATCGGCCTGGTCGTCGGCGCCGGTCTTTCTCTTGCGCTTTATGGCTGGATTTTTCTCGCCAATCGCGTTCCGATTTTCGACCGCGTTTCGGTGGAGCGCAATCTCGCCGCGGCGGTTCTCATCGCGGCGTTGGCTTTCATCCCGGTTTTGCGCTTCTTTCGCGATCCCGCAAGCCTGCTCATCTCCAGTCTCATTGCCTGGAGCGTTTTTAGCCTCACCTACCGCACGCTGAGCATATTTTTCTGGACTCTGCGCGACTGGTACAGCACCTTCCAGGTGTTCATGCTTGGCGCGGTTCTCTATCTCATCGTCGCAACGCTCTCGTGGATTGGTGCCTGCATCTGGAAGGCGCGAGCCGCGCACCTTGCCCCGCCGCGCCATCGGGTCCACTAACCCCCCATGAAATTCTGCCGCTTTGTTCCCAGTGCTGCCGTCCCTTTAAAACCCGGTTTCGCGCATTTCGGATTAATCGAGGGCCAACAAATTCGTGAAATTTCCGTTGCCCCGTGGGCCGAATGGTCTCAAGGAACGCGCATGTGGCGCGTGGACGATGTGCGTCTGTTGCCTCCTGTCGAGCCGGGGAAAATTGTCTGCATTGGCCGAAATTACGCCGCTCACGCCGCCGAACTGGGGCATGACATCCCTGAAGAACCCCTCATGTTCCTGAAAGCTACTTCTTCGTTGATCGGCCCGGAAGATTCCATAGTTTTAACTCGTTATTCCCAGCGCGTGGATCATGAAGGCGAGCTAGCGGTCATCATCGGCAAAACCTGTTCGCAACTCCACGATGCCGATGATCCGTTGGAATACATTCTTGGCTATTCCTGTCTCAACGACGTCACCGCGCGCGACTTGCAAAAAAAAGATGTGCAGTTCACCCGCGCGAAAAGTTTTGACACCTTTTGCCCTGTTGGTCCGCACATCGAAACGGACATCAATCCCGCCGACGTGCTGGTGGAAACCCGGGTGAATGGCGACGTCCGTCAATCCGCCTCCACTTCGCTGATGCTTTATCCCGTCGCCTATCTGGTCCGCTGGATTTCGCGGATGATGACCC
Source organism: Acidobacteriota bacterium (assembly GCA_030774335.1). Lineage (GTDB taxonomy): Bacteria > Acidobacteriota > Terriglobia > Acidiferrales > UBA7541 > Acidiferrum. The sequence goes on from JALYLI010000123.1 coordinate 23,441, forward strand.
TTCATCCCGGCGACGTGATCGCCACCGGCACGCCCGCGGGCGTTGGCCCATTGGCCCCCGGCGACACCGTCGAAGTAAAAATCGCCAGCATTGGCGTGTTGCGCAATCCGGTGCATGCTCCTCAGCCGTAATTTCGCGCGTCACGGCGAATCCGGTAAACTACGCATCGGGGGGGGCCCTCCGGCAGCACGCGCTGCTGCTGCGATTTTTTCGCCTGCCTGTCGAACTGCAGGACGCAGCCCGGCAAAATGAATTACGCTGGAGTTCGCACTTTGAAATTTCTGTTTGTGGATTTGAATATCATCCTGGCCGTGGCCGGCGTCGCCGTGGCCGCCATCATCATGATCGGCTACGCGTTCTTTCGCCCAGCGGAAAGTCCGGAAGCCATCGAACGCAAACGCCGCCTGCACTTGAATCAGATCGGCCGCATCACCGAAGGCCAGGTTGTGGAGCTCGCCGAGCATCGCCAGGAGCCATCCGCGGAGCGCAAAGCTTTGTTTCGCCCCAGTGCGCGCCCGCTCGCCGGAAACCAACTGCGCCACTTGGTCTCTTACAGCTACGCAATTTCTGGTGTCACCTATCACACCGCGCAGGACATCACCGGCCTCGAAGGCCAGATTCGCTTTGAGCGACTCGTCGCCGGCCAGCCCGCCAGCGTCAAATACGATCCGTCCAATCCCGTTGACAGTATTCTCGTTGCCGACGATTGGTCCGGCCTGCGCTGATCCAAACCTTCTATAACCTGTTGCTCAGTGGGCCGCCTCTCGGCCACCACCCAAACCTACCGCTTCTTACTTGCGTTATTCTTGTTCGCGTGACTTCTGCTCTGCATCCATTCGTATGAAGATGATTTTTGCCTCAATCTTCACCACCATCCTCATCGTGGCCATGAGCCTTGCCGCCATGTTTATCCTGGTGCAGGCCACCGTTTACGTCACTGCCATTGAATCGCCGCTGCGTCGGACTGCTGCCATCGCCGCGGAATTGCTTCTTGGCGTAGTCTTGTTGCTCGGCACCGTGTGGCTCGCCACCCATCTCGCCGTTCGCATCTTTGGCAAGAAACAATCGAAGCTCACGGAGGAGCACCTTGCCTGATAAGAAAAAGGATTCACCTGCCTGGGCAGGCCCGCCGGCCGAGGGAAGTTCATCTGCCTCGGCCGGTGCGACCGCCCCGGCCAAACTCGCCCACACCAATCACCACGATCGCATGGAAGAACTCCGTAAATTATCCGCGGAAGCGGAAGCCGGTGGCGGCGCCGAACGTCGCGAGCGCGAACATAAATCCGGCAAGCTCACGGCCCGCGAGCGCATCCATTTACTTCTCGACGATGGCACCTTTGAAGAGCTTGATAAATTTGTCCGCCACAATTGCGTCGATTTCGGCATGGAAGAGCAACGCCCGCCCGGTGACGGTTTCGTCACCGGCTTCGGCCGTATTGATGGCCGCCTGGCTTATGTTTTCGCGCAGGATTTCACAGTTTTTGGCGGCTCGCTCTCGGAAGCCAACGCCAGGAAAATTTGCAAGATCATGGATCTGGCCATGCGTGCTGGCGCTCCGCTCATCGGGCTGAACGATTCCGGCGGCGCGCGCATCCAGGAAGGTGTTGCTTCCCTTGCCGGCTACGCCGACATTTTTCTGCGCAACACTTTGGCCAGCGGCGTAATTCCACAAATCAGCGCCATCATGGGCCCGTGCGCCGGGGGCGCGGTCTATTCCCCGGCCATCACCGATTTTATTTTCATGACTCGCGAGACTTCCTACATGTTTGTCACCGGACCCGACGTTATCAAGACCGTCACCCATGAAGAAGTCACTAAGGAGGAGCTTGGCGGCGCTCTGACTCACAACGAAAAAAGTGGCGTTGCTCACTTTATCGCCCGGGACGACGCGGACTGTCTGGCCATGCTTCGCGAGTTGATGAGTTTCTTGCCCTCCAACAATCTCGAAGATGCTCCGCGCCGCGCCACTTCCGATACGCCCGACCGCCGCGAAGAATCCCTGAACACCCTCGTCCCCGACAATCCGCAACAGCCTTACGAAATCAGAGACGTTATCCACGCCATCGTTGACGACGCTTACTTTTTCGAAGTACACGAGCACTTCGCCAAAAATATTGTCGTCGGTTTCGCGCGCCTTGACGGCCGCCCGGCGGGTTTCATCGCCAATCAACCTTCGTTTCTTGCGGGAGTGCTTGATATCAGCGCCTCCGTAAAAGGCGCGCGCTTCGTGCGTTTTTGCGACGCCTTCAATATTCCGTTGATCACGCTCGAAGACGTCCCCGGTTTCCTGCCCGGCACGCAGCAGGAATTCGGCGGCATCATTCGCCACGGCGCCAAATTATTATTCGCGTACGCCGAAGCCACTGTGCCCAAAATCACCGTGATTACTCGCAAGGCCTATGGCGGCGCCTACTGCGTGATGTCCAGCAAGCATCTCCGCACGGACGCAAATTTTGCCTGGCCCACCGCCGAGATCGCCGTCATGGGCCCCGAAGGTGCCGTAAATATTGTGTATAAGCGTGAACTGGAAAAAGCTCCTGAATCCACCCGCGAATCGTTGCGCCAGGAAAAAATCGAGGAATTCCGCGACCGCTTCGCCAATCCCTTTGTCGCCGCCGAGCGCGGCTACATTGACGCCGTCATCGAACCCGCTGAAACCAGAAAGCACATCATCACCGCGCTGCGCTCCCTCGAAAACAAGCGCGACAGCAACCCCCGCAAAAAACACGGCAATATTCCGCTCTAGTGAAGTAGTTGGGTGCCCCACACGCCGCCTCTGCGTGTGGGATTTTGGTAAGCAAAAGCCTGGCACTCCAACGTGAGCAACCCAGTGCCAGTCGTTACTTATTTTTTACTTCAACAAATATTCCTGCAGAAACTCAATCGTCGTATAAAACTGGAAATCCTGATTCTGTTTCTTCCGGAATCCGTGCCCCTCATCTTTAGCCATCAAATACCACGCCGGCGTCCCCTGCTTCTTCAATGCCCCGAAAATCTGCTCCGATTCCGAGACCGGCACGCGCGGATCATTTTTCCCCGCCACTACCAGCATGGGCTTCTTGATTTTCTCGATGTTGTTCATCGGCGCAATCTTCTCCAGGAATTCATGCATTTTGGGATCGCGTTCATCCCCATATTCCACGCGCCGCAAATCGCGGCGGTAGCCCTCCGTGTGCTCCAGAAAAGTCACCAGGTTCGACATCCCCACCACATCGATCGAGCACCGTATGTGGTCGCTGTAAAATGTCGAAATCGCCAGCGTCATATGCCCGCCGTAACTCCCACCCGTCACCGCGATGCGGTCGGCGTCCAGGTCCGACCGCGTCCCCACCCAGTCAAACAGCGCGTTGATGTCCTTATATGTATCCTCACGCTTGAATCCGTTGTCCATCAGCGAAAAACTCTTTCCGTATCCCGTCGAGCCCCGCACGTTCGGATAAATCAGCGCGATCCCCAGCTCGTTCAAATAATAATTTCCGCGCCCCAGGAAAATCGGCTGCGATTGTCCCTCCGGCCCTCCATGAATCACCACCAGCACGGGCCGCTTACCCGTAAATCGCGCCGGCGGTTTGTACAGGAATCCCGAAATCATTTTTCCATGGAAGCTTTTCCAGTGCACCAGCTCCGCCGCCGTAAATGAATCGGTCTTCACCGCCGTCTCGCTGGTCGTCCAGCGCTCCACCTTGCCGGTCGCCACATCCACCGAGTAACAATCTCCCGCTCCCTGTGCATTCGTCAGCGAAAAGGCCAGTTCATGCCCGTCCCGGTGCCAGCGCAGGCTTCCCATCACGCCGGCGGGCAGTTTCGATAACTTGGTCTCCTTATGCGTCGCCGTGTCCATCACGTGCAAGACACTTAGGCCTTCTTCGTTGGTAATAAATGCCAGTCTCTTCCCGTCATGCGTCAGATCAAAAGAATCCACGTCCCATGGGATATCGCTGGTGAGGAATTTAGGATTTTTCCCGGCGGCGTCCACCAAAGCCAGCCGCTGAAATTCCGATCCCAGGTCGGTCGTCACATAAATCCCCTTGCCGTCCTTGCTGAATCTTGCGGAACTGTACGCCACTTTCTCCTTCGTATCGTGCGGCGTCAGTTCCGTCTTCTCGCCCGTCGTGGCGTCCACCAGCCACAGATACGATTCGTTGATGGAAACTTCCTCCAGCAGCAAAATATGTTTGTCATCCGGAGCCCAGTCCATCGGCTCCCATCCGCCACCTTTCAGTTGCGTCAACAAGTGATCGCTCTTAGGATCTGCTGGATTCATCACCCACAAATCCGTATCCTGCCCGGTACGACGGGTCGAAACATACGCTACCTGGTCGCCGCTCGAAGACCACGGCCCCAGTAAATTGCGCGATTTGCCGTCCGTCAGCAGCGTCACATCTCCAGTGGCCACGTCGTGGCGGTACAGCTGGTACCACTCGCCGCCGCCAATATCTTTCATAAATAAAATGTAATCGCCGCCATTCGGATGAAATCGCGCCGTCGTCACTGAATCCGGATAAAACGTCAGCTGCTGCCGCGCGCCGCCGGGCATCTTCACCAGGTGTAGCTGCGGAGTATCTCCAAACCGCGTTGCCACCAGCATCTCGCGCCTCGTCGGATGCCAGTCCGCAAGTATCGCCGAGCGATAAGAACCATACCGGCCCGCGGTCTCCACCAGCGCCGCGGGTATTTTCGGCGCGCCTTCCACCACCAGGTTGTCGCCTGGGGCCACTACCGCTTCTTGTGCGCGGCCTTCGACGCACCCCACGGAAATAAACAACGCCAGCACTACCCAAATCGTTAAATTTCTCTTATCCACAAAACACCTCTTCAAATATCGTCCCACGCTTCGAAACGATTGGACACCTAACTCCAACCCCAATCCTTAGCTAACCGCGCTGCGTGATAAAATCTCGCCGAATCACATCCGCCCATGTCCACAGCATGTTCAAAAAAATCCTGATCGCCAATCGCGGTGAAATCGCCGTACGCATCCTGCGCGCCTGCCGGGAGCTGGGCATCCGCTCCGCCGCCGTCTTCAGCGAAGTGGACCGCAAATCTCTCCACGTCCGCTTGGCCGATGAAGCTTACCCGATAGGCCCCGCTCCGTCAGGTGAAAGTTATTTGCGCATCGACAAGTTGATGGACGTCGCCCGCCGCGCCGGCTGCGACGCTCTGCATCCCGGATACGGTTTTCTCGCCGAAAACCCTGCGCTGCCTCGCGCCTGCAAAGATGCGGGAGTCACCTTCATCGGCCCCACCGCCGAAGCCATGGAAGCGCTGGGCTCCAAAACTGCCGGACGCCAGCTCGCGCGCCGCTCCGATGTTCCCAGCGTTCCCGGCACCAACGATCCCATCGAAACGCTTCAGCAGGCCCAAGCCCTCACCGAAAACATGGGTTTCCCCGTCCTGCTTAAAGCCGTTGCCGGCGGCGGCGGGAAAGGCATGCGTCTCGTCAATCAGCTCAGCGAACTGGCTTCCGCGTTCCGCGACGCTTCCTCTGAAGCCCAGAACAGTTTCGGCGATGGCCGCGTCTACCTCGAAAAATATCTGCTCAAACCGCGCCACGTGGAAATCCAGATTCTCGCCGACTCTCACGGCCGCGTCGTCTCGCTCGGCGAACGCGAATGTTCCGTGCAGCGCCGCCACCAGAAAGTCATCGAAGAAGCTCCGTCGCCCATCATGACTCCCGACCTGCGCAAAAAAATGGGCGACGCCGCGGTGCGCCTCGCGCGCGCCGGTGGATACACCAATGCGGGCACCGTGGAATTTCTCGTTGACGCCAACCTCGATTTTTATTTTCTGGAAGTGAACACGCGCTTGCAGGTCGAGCACCCCGTCACCGAACAGGTCACCGGCCTTGATCTGGTTAAGCTCCAGATCGCCATCGCTGCCGGTCATCGCTTACCTTTCGCGTGGGAGACCATCACTCCGCGTGGGCACGCCATGGAAGTCCGCCTCTACGCCGAAGATCCGGAAAATAACTTTTTTCCCTCGCCTGGGAAAATTCTCTCGCGCCACGCGCCCAGCGGCCCGGGCATTCGCCTGGATGAAGGTGTCTATGAAGGTTGGACCGTCCCCAATGATTACGATCCTCTGCTCAGCAAATTAATTGCCTGGGGCAACAGCCGCGAGGAGACCATCGCGCGTCTGCGGCGTTCTCTCGAGGAATACACCGTCAGTGGCATCAAGACCAATGCCGCGCTTTTCCGCCGCATCCTCGCCGAACCGGAATTCATCCGCGGCGAAATCCATACCACCTGGCTGGATGAATTGTTGAAGCGCAGCCCGCGTTCGAATGCCTCTGAAAGCGGCAGCGAAGAGGCCGCCGCCATCGGTGCGGCCGTCTGGCAGGCCACGCAGAATGCCAACACCTCTAAACCGGCAGCCACCGAAGAAGCCCCTTCACGCTGGAAACGCGACGCTCGCGACCGCCAACTGGATCGCACGCCATGAAATTTGAAGTGTTGCTGACCTCGCCATTCGGCGCCAGAACCTGCGTCGTCGATCTGGAACGCGTCGCCGATCGTTGGCGCATTTCGCTGGATGGCCGGGCCGTCCACGCCGACGTCGTGGAGATCGCGCCCAGTACACTTTCCATCTTGATCCGCGGTGAATCGCACGAAATTCGCATCGCCCGCCACGCCGATGGAACGCTACGTATTCAAACCGGCCTTCGTGAATTTACCGCCGAGGTCACCGATCCGCGCTCCTGGCGTGGACGCCGTCTTTCGCATGTCGAAGTGGAAGGCCGCCAGCAAATCACCGCGCCCATGGCCGGCAAAGTCGTCCGCCTGCTGGTGAAGTCCGGTGACCACGTGGAAGCGGGTCAGGGCTTGATGGTTGTCGAAGCCATGAAAATGCAAAACGAAATTCACTCCCCCAAGTCCGGCAACGTCGAACGCCTCCTCGCCAAGGAAGGCCAACCCGTCAATGCCGGCGAAGTCCTCGCCTGGATCAGCTAAAGTTCTCTGGAAGCATTAAGAAAAAAGCAGCGAGAAATTATCAAGGAATGGGAAAAATCTTGGAACGGACTACTTGCCTATAGGCTTGGCGGTCGCATCCGGACTGCCGCCGATCGGTTGTTTACCAGCCGACTCAATCACCTGCCGCGCGAGATAATTCGTCGAATGCGCCTCGTCGCGAGCTACCGCCAGATACGCCGCGCGCAGTAATTGTTCTTTGCGGTTTCGTAACGTGTCTCGGATAGTCTGCTGCACCTGCGGCTCGGCAATCCCGCGCAGTCCCGGAGATTCGCGCGTAATCAATTTCAAAATCCGAAATCCTTCTTTCAGTTGAATTGGCTGGCTCACTTGTCCGGGCTTCAGCCCCAACACCAGTTTCTTCAGTTGGGGATCGGATTGGTTCAGCGCCGACTCCGGCACGTAGCCCAAATCTCCGCCGGTCGTCGCCGAATTCGGATCCTCGGAATAATCCATAGCCAGTTGCGCGAAGTCCGCGCCCGTACTCAACCTGTCCATCATCATTTTTACTTTGCGCTGCGCTTCCGCTTCGTTCGTCGCGTCATCATTCTTGCGATTGCGAATCTGCGGTTCTTTTCGCGGCGTCACAATAATTTGTGCGATGCGGAATTGCGGCTCCGCCACGTTAAACTGCGCCTTATTGGCGTTATAAAAATCCGCTACGTCCTGGTCCGTGATGGAAATCTTCGCCACCACTTCGCGGTTCAGCAATTTCTGGATGGAAAGCTGCCGCCGCAGGTCCCGCTTCAAATCATCCACGGAAACTCCACGCTCTTTCAGCTGCCGCTGGAATTCGTCTTCCGTGTACGGACTCTTCAATTCCGTGAACTTGTCTTCCACTTCGCCATCACTGGCTTCCAGGTTCAATTTCTTGGCGCGCTCGATCAATATCTCGTTGTTGATCAGCTCATCCAGCACGTTCAGTTTCAGCGACAACGCTTCTTCCTGTGACGGAGCCTGCCCCTCCGGATTTACTCGCGTGTGGTAATATTTCTCGACCTCATCCTTCTTGATTTCTTTTCCGTTCACCACGCCCCAAACGTCCGGCGAATGCTGCGTCTGCCGGTTGCACCCCCCTGACAGCGCCATGGCCAGCACCGCGACTGGCGCAGTCCACCTCAAGGCTTGCCGCGCATTAAACGTACGGCCTCCGGTGACACTGGCGCTTCCATCGCGCTGCTTGTTAGGGGTGTTAAGAACCAAGTGAATGCTCAGGCCGCTTTCTTGACTTTGCCCGCGCGAATACACGCTGTGCACACACGCATCTGCTTGCGATTGCCCGAAACCAGCGCCCGTACCCGCTTCAAGTTAGGATTCCAGCGCCTCCTGCGCGTATTGTTCGCGTGGCTCACCACGTTCCCGTAATGCGGCCCTTTGCCGCAAAGTTCACACTTCATTGACATTGTTCTTCCTGTTTCTTCGGATTAGCGTTACCGATGGTAAATAGTCTATCAGACCGGCTCCTACCGTGAAAGCTCCCCCGGTACGGGCCCAAAGCCGCGCCCGGCATTTGTTTGGAGTCCGTTTGTCCACTCTAGTGGCTACTACACTAAATCACGGGGAGCTTTACTAATTCCGCCGGATAGCTGCCTCCCCGTCGTCCCTTTAGCTTGAATTCGCTGTCAAATCAGCACGAATCCGCGTTATTAGGAGAACATCATGGAACATGAAGCGCTTAAAGAACTTTACATTGACGAGCTTAAGGATATTTACAACGCCGAAAACCAGCTGGTCAAGGCCCTCCCCAAAATGGCCAAGGCCGCCACATCAGACGACCTGAGAACTGGTTTTGAACAACACCTCGAGCAGACCCGCGGTCACGTGCAGCGCCTTGAGCAAATCTTCAAGGCCCTGGATGAAAAGCCCTCCGGCAAGAAGTGCAAAGGCATGGAAGGCTTGATCGCCGAAGGCCAGGAAATGATGGGCGAAGATTTTGACGACGACACCATGGACGCCGCTTTGATTTCTGCCGCCCAGCGCGTCGAGCATTACGAAATCGCCGCCTACGGCACCGTGCGCACCTATGCCGAATTGCTCGGAGAAGACCAGGCCGCACGGCTTCTCGAACAGACCCTCGAAGAAGAAAAAGAAACCGACCAGAAACTCACCGACTTGGCCAGCGACATCAACGTAAAGGCCATGGGCGAAGACTCCGAGAAAGGCTCATCTGAGGACGAAGACGAAGAAGCCACGCCGTCGCCTCGTAAGAAAGCGCGCTCCGCGAAAGCCTGAAACATGGGGCTCACAAGGATCGCAACCTATGCGTGACTCAACGGCTGGTCCTGAAAAGGAAAAGCAGCGCCGCTTGACGGAAACGGACGTCGACCCGAGCGGCGATGTGAGTTCCGAGAACTCCGGGCAGACCGAAGATCCCGGCGCGGGTCGCCTCGTGGACAATCAGCCGGCCGAAAATCACGAAGATCCTCCCCGTGATCCTGATACCGGCAATCGCGATAGCGAAAACGCTCCGAAGCTGGGCCACGAAGAATAACCAATCGCCATCGGGGAGTTCGGGCTCGCGCTCATAACCAGAGAGGCGGGCCCGAATTTTCTGCTAACCCTATTTTTAGAGACTTTTGTATAGAATCCAAGAATGCCCCTCAACGAATATCGCAAGAAGCGCGACTTCAAAGTCACACCGGAGCCTTCCGGTGATAAAACTTCGCTCAAAAATCAAAAATCTTCTCTAATTTTCGTAGTCCAGAAACATCGCGCCACCGCGCTCCACTACGATTTTCGCCTTGAATTTCGCGGCACCCTGCTGTCGTGGGCGGTACCGAAAGGCCCATCGCTCGATCCCTCCGTGAAGCGTCTCGCCATGCAGGTCGAAGATCACCCCATTGACTATGCCGGTTTCGAAGGAGTTATCCCTGAAGGCGAGTACGGTGGCGGTACCGTCATGGTGTGGGATAAGGGCACTTGGACTTCGGAAAGCCCCGATCCCGCGGCCGCTCTCGAAAAAGGTGATTTTAAATTTACTCTGCACGGTAAAAAATTAAAGGGTTCCTGGGTGCTCGTCCGCACCCGCGGTTTTGGCAGCAGCACGAAAGTTTCCTGGCTGCTCATTAAACATCGTGACAAATTTGCCACCGCTGCCGATGTTGCCCAGGAAATGCCGCGCTCCGCGATTTCTAATCGGCTGCTGGCAGACATCGCCCGCGATGGTGGCGGCGATGTCGAGAAAGCCGCGACCGGCGATCCAGCTCCGTCAAAGGCGCCCAAGAGCGCCGCCAAGCCTCGTGCCACTGCAAAGCCCGCGGTCAAATTCGCCAGCGCGCGCAAAACAATTCGCCGCAAGTCTTCCACCTGATCGGCAATCCCATCTCACGTGGCCTCCCTGATTCCATTTCGCGTTCAACCCATGCTGGCCACCTTGGTGCGCGAGCCATTTCACAAACCCGGCTGGGTCTATGAAGAAAAATACGATGGCTATCGCATCCTCGCTTACAAAGAAGGCCCCCGGGTTCGTCTGTTTTCCCGCAATGCCATCGATCGCACCGATCGTTTCCCCGATATCGCCGCGGCCATGAACACGCTGCGCCCCTCCACACTTCTTCTCGACGGCGAAGTCTCCGTGTTCGATCGCGAGGGCGTTTCCCGTTTTCAATTGCTGCAAAATTTGGGCGCCGGCAAATCCGTCTTCGCCGTGTTCGATTGCCTTTATAGAGACGGCAAGGATTTGCGGCCGCGTCCACTATCAGAGCGCCGCACGGCTCTCGAAGCATCTACCGGGCGAAATAAAATCATCGTGCCATCCACCCGCCTGGCCGCGGATGGATTCGAAGCCTATCGCCTCGCCATCAAACGCAAATTCGAAGGCTTGATCGCCAAGAATTTAGCGTCCCGCTACGTCGAGGGCCGTTCCGCCTCCTGGCTTAAAGTGAAAGTGCATCAGGAGGATGAATTTGTGATCGGCGGATTCACCGAACCATCCGGTTCGCGGAGCCATTTCGGCGCGCTTCTCCTGGGAGCTTACGAGCGCGGCAAGCTTCGCTTTGTTGGGAAAGTCGGTACTGGTTTCAACTCCGAAAGCCTCGCCATGCTTTTCAAGAAATTCCGTCCCCTTGTTCGGAAGCAAAGCGCGTTTGTAGATCCCCCTCGAGACCGCGACGTCACCTTTCTCTATCCCAAACTTGTCGCGCAAATCTCCTATCAGGAATGGACCGCCGACAAAAAACTTCGCCAGCCCGTATTCCTAGGTCTTCGCGATGACAAGGGTGCTCAGGAAGTCCGCATGCCGGAGTTTGCCGCATGAAAACGCCAGGAAAAGCTGCACGTACGAAAAAAGCCGCGTCCGCCAAAAAGCCTACGCGCATCGACAAAAGTCCAGCTCTCTCCGGCGGCCTGCCCATCAAAGTTTCCAATCCCGGCAAGGTCTACTGGCCCGGCGAAGGCTACACCAAACTCCAGTTGATTGAGTTTTACCAGGCAATCTTCCCCAGGCTCCAGCCTTACGTCGACGACCGCATGCTCTCTCTCGAACGCTGCCCCGATGGCATGCGCGGCGCCTGCTTCTATCAAAAGGAAGCGCCCTCCAGCATGCCGCCCGGCACACCTACGGTGAACATCGCTCACGTTGGCAAATCCGGAAAATCCACCAATTACGTCCTCGGTGGCGCGCTCGCCACGCAACTCGCTCTCGCCAATCTCGGTTGCATTGCCGTGCATGTTTCCGGAAGCCGCGCCTCTTCTCTGCGCAAGCCTGACTGGGTTTGCTTCGACCTCGATCCCCAATCGGGGAAGTTCAGCGACGCCGCGCGCGCCGGTCTCTATCTAAAAGAAGCCCTCGACGCTTTGAAGCTCCAATCCTTTCCAAAAACTTCCGGCAGCCGCGGCCTGCACATCTTTATTCCCATTCGTCCAGTCACCGCTGTCGAGGACGTTCTAACTTTTGCCGAAACTTTGGTTTCCCGCGTCGCCGCCCAACATCCCAAAGAACTCACCGTCGAACACTCCATTGCCGCACGCGGTCAGCGTGTCTATCTTGATGCCTACCGCAACGGCTTCAGCCAGACGGTGGTATCGCCGTATTCGGTGCGCCGCCGCCCCAAAGCATCCTTTTCCATGCCGCTCGCGTGGTCGCAAGTTCGCCCCGCGCTCGATCCCTCCGCATTCAACATTGGCAATTACCAGAAATGCCTGAAAGGCTCCGACCCCTGGGAAAACTTTTTCAAAAGTCGCCAGCCTCTCAGCTTCGCCATTAAAGCGCTGAACAAAATTTGACGCCATCATGAAAAAACAATCCCAGCATTCCCAGGTCTCCCGCTTTCGCGAAGTTCCTCTACCTCCCATGCTTTTTGATCTCGACGGCACGCTGGTCGACAGCGCCTACCAGCACGTCCTCGCCTGGCATGAAACGTTCACCGACTTCCGCATGGACATTCCCAACTGGAAAATCCATCGCCGCATCGGCATGAGCGGCTCATTTTTTCTTCCCGGCCTCTTGCGCGAAATACGCCATGCGGCAAATGCCGCTCAGATCAAGCGCCTCGAAAAACGCCACGCCGAATACTTCGCTCGCAAAATCAAAAGCATTCGCGTCCTGCCCGGCGCCCGCGAACTTCTCCGTCATCTCTCCGAAATTAATTTGCCATGGACCATCGCCACCAGCGGCGAGCGCGCCCAGATGGAAAAACTCGTCAAAGATTTAGGTCTGCCGAAATCCCTTCCCGTCGTCACTGGTGACGACGTAAAAAATGCCAAACCTGCCCCCGATATTTTTCTCGCGGCAGCTGAAAGACTCGGTGTAGCCATCAGCGATTGCATCATCATCGGAGACAGTCCGTGGGACTTACTCGCTGGCCGCCGCATGAAAGCGCTCGGAGTTGGTTTACTGTGCGGTGGCTATGCGAAAGAAGAACTCGAACGCGCCGGCGCGCATCTCGTCTATAACGATCCCGCCGAGCTTTTGGAAAATCTGGCTGAATTGGGAATCAACGAATCAAAATAACTCAACACGGAAACAGAACTAGAAGCATGCCATCGAAGAACCGAGCCTTCTAAACCACGCAAAAGCCCGCGACGGTCCTTCTAGTTTTTCCCGAACAACGCCAGTTGCCCCTTGTGCTTCACTCGCCGCCTGTCACGCCGATCATCAAACACGCTCCGCCCCTCCAGCGACGCCGAAATAGCATGCTCGTGCGCTACCACCTTCGCAAAATGCGCCGAAGGCTGAAACGTTTCCTCCACGCCGCGCACAAATCGGTCCAGCCGCTTAAACCCGTCTACCTTCTCCGTATTTCCCAATTTCGCGCTCTGCAACCCCCGACGCAAAACTCCGATGGACTCGTCGTACGTCTTCAATGGCACCGGAAACGGGTGTCGGTCTTTCCCGCCGAGCGCAAACGAAAATCGCGCCGGATCGGAAAATCTACTGGGCGCCCCGTGAATTACTTCCGCGATCAGCGCCAAAGATTGCAGCGTCCTGGGGCCGAGATTCTCCAGCAGCAGCAAAGAAGCAAAATCCCGCAATTCGCGTTCATAGGCCACCGCCAGAATCGCTCCCATTCTTTTCAAATCCACATCCTCGACGCGCACATCGTGATGCGCTGGCATCTTTAGCTTGGCCACCTCCTGCAAAGTTTTTTGCGGATGGTCCCGCACTATTCCCAGCATTGCTCTTTGCGCCGCCTCAGCCTGCGCATCCACCAGGTTCATGATGGTCCCTTGATGCTGTCCCACGATCGCGCTATGCGGATCACTCGTAAAATCTCGCACCGAAGCCGAATGCCAGTGATACCTCCGCGCCCGTCCATTTCGCGGATTCATCCCCTGCTGCACCACGGCCCACTCGCCCGCGTCGCTCACAATAAAACTATGCAGGTACAGTTGAAATCCGTCGGCAATCGCGTTGTTATCGATTTTGGCGGTCAGTCGACTGGTGCGTTCCAGCGTGTCCCCCGCTAGCCCGCGCGCCTCCGCCACGACACGCAACTCCGCGGGAGTCTTCCTCGACTGCTTCCCGCGCCCGCCGCAAACATGAATCCCCAATTCGTGCGCCCGCGGATTCAACCCGCGCTTCAAAGCTCCCATCACCGAAGTAGTAATTCCCGACGAATGCCAGTCCATGCCCATCACGCTGCCAAAGGCCTGGAACCAGAATGGATCGCTCAAGCGCGACAGCAGCTCCGAGGCGCCATAGTTGTAGACAATATTTTCCGCAATGGCCGTGCCCAGCGTAGTCATGCGCTCCGAAAGCCACAGCGGCACCCGCCCGCCATGCAACGGTAAATCCGCGAATCCCGATCGTTTCATCTCAAAATTATTCTAGCACTCGCGAAGTTCTGAATCCTTCGTAGCCCACGCGCGCACCCTAAAGGCGCGCCACCCAAATCAAAATCCCGGCGGTCGTTCGTCCGAAACATGAAATGCTTTCTCCAGCGCCATTCCTACGCTTCCAATCGTCCCCTCCTCAAATAGCCTACCGATTAGTGTCACGCCGTGCGGCACACGGCAAGGCGTCGGAAAAGTTGGCAAAGGATGACGCGGATCGGGCGCCCAATCCGAACGCGCTTCAGAGACTTCCACGAATCCGGTGCGCAGCGTCACCGATGGATGCCCGGTGTTATTGCTGATGGTCAACATTTCGTCGCGCAGGGAAGGCACCAGCAAAACATCCACCTCCAAGAAAATGCGTGCCATTTCCTCGGCCACCTTGCGCCGGAACCGGTCCGCCTGCACAAAATCCACCGCCGACAGAAATCGCGCTTGCCGAAAAAGATTTGGCCACGCGTCCGGTGTTTGCACTTTCAATTGATCCAGTCCGTGATTCAGCGTCAGTTCTTCAAAAGCCGCCGCGCCTTCGGCAAACAGCAGTAAATTCAGTGATTGGTACGGCCAGTCTGGCAGACTCACTTCCTTCGGAATCATTCCCAGCTTGGGAAGCATTTCCAGCGCGGCGCGATCCACGTCGGTTGCGGGACTTTCCTTCATCCATTTCGGAAAATATCCGACGCGCAACCCTTTAACACCCGCGCCCGCGTCAAAATCCAGCCGGCTTTCCACGCTCGAAATGTCGCCCGCGTCCGGCCCCGAAATCGCCTTCAGCACCAGCAACCCGTCTTCCACCGAGCGAGTCATCGGCCCAAGTTTGTCGAGCGACCAGCACAGCGTCATCGCTCCCGTGCGCGGCACGCGGCCGTATGTCGGTCGCAGCCCGGTTACGCCGCAACGCATGCTCGGGCTCACGATGCTCCCGCCCGTCTCGCTGCCAATCGCGAAGCCGACCAGCGCCGCCGCGGTGGCCGCTCCCGGACCCGCGCTCGATCCCGATGCGCCTTCCTCCAGCAGCCACGGGTTCATCGTCTGCCCGCCGAACCAGATATCATTCAGCGCCAGTGCTCCCAGGCTGAGTTTTGCCACCAGCACCGCGCCCGCCGCATGCAAACGCTTCACCACCGCCGCGTCTTCTTCGGGAATTCGATGGCGATAAGGCTCCGCTCCGTAGGTCGTTGCGATTCCCGCTGTATCCAGCAAATCTTTCCCGCCCCACGGAATTCCGTGCAGCGGTCCGCGATATTTACCGGAGGCAATTTCGGCGTCGGCATTTTTCGCCTGCTTCATCGCCAGCTCGCGCGTGAGCGTGATAACGCAACGGAGTTTGGGATCGAATTGCTCCAGCCGCCGCAAATAAATTTCCGTCAGCCGCACCGAAGAAATTTTGCGCTCCTCGATCCAGCGCGACAGCTGCGTCACTGGCGCATAAGCGATGTCCGCATCGTTTGTAGGCAGCGGCCCCGCATCCGTTTTACTCCTCACGAATTGCTCACGCGTTGGTCCGGCCTTATGCCCGGGCAAGACCGCGTTGTAGCGAGACCACGGTGCCACCGTCGTACCAAGCGCGGCCTTGCGCGGACCCGTTCGCCGCTCGTAAACCGCCGCCAGGTTGACGCGCCAACTTTCCGCCGCCATCGCGCGTTCCGCAGCGGTCAACTCGAATTGCACCAGCTTTTCAGCCTCCGCAAAACTCCCAGCCGTCACTGGAGGACCAACCGCCGGCCCGGTACCAAACGCCGGCGGCGCTCCCGGCGTCGGCTCTTGCGTCATGGTGTCTTCGTGCGCCAAAAAATCGCGACCCACTCCCGCCGCCCCGAACAAACCCAGCGACCCCCGTGTCAAAAAGTCCCTGCGCGATGTAGACATGATTCCTCCGCGCAGCATTGTAATCCGCCTCGCTGCCAGCGGTCGCACTTTCAACGCAACATTGCGGTGTCCGACTGGAACAGTTCCTCGGTGATGAACCTTGCGCCGTATATCAGTACGGCAACTAGACGATGCCCGATGGTGGCCGGAACCGTGCAGGTCTGTAACAACACCTACGGCGGGAATGGTTGGCTGGGGCTGGCATCCATCTATCTCGCGAGCGGCACCCTGCACATTACGCAAGGCTCCGCCAAAATGAACGATACTTACTTCAATACCTCCACATACAACAACCCCAACGAAAAGCAGCACGTGGTGTGTCAGGAGATCGGGCACACATTCGGCTTGGACCACCAGTCCACCGACGGCAGCTCGCTGAATACCTGCATGGACTACTTTTCAAATACTGGCGCGAATGCCGGGAGCACACTTAGCACACATCCGAACAAACACGACTACGACGAACTCGTGACCATCTACACGCACCTTGACAGCTCCACCACTATCGCCGCCGGGACCACCGCCACGGCTGCGGGCGCCTCCGAAGCTACCGAAGACCCCAACACCTGGGGCGAACTGGCGAGCCAATCCCACGATGGGCGCAGCTCAACCTATGAGCGCTTCAACTCCGATGGGTCAAAGACCATAACTCACGTTTACTGGACCGTCGAAGCAGCCGCGAATTGTCCATCTTGCGACCATCGGTTTGATAGATACAACTAGATTGGCAACTATTCAAGATTGAAACTGTTAAAAAAAAACGCCCGGCTTCGGCCGGGCGTTTTGTCTGTAATTGACACATCCTACTTACCCAATTCCATTAATGCCTTGGTAGATTATGCGCGACTCTCGCGGGTTGTGCCCACTACGGACGCGAAGTTGCTCGCCGGGTATCCTTCGTGATCGGCCATGCCTTCGTCTGGCCGATCATTTCAGGCTCTCGACGTATGCTATTAGAGCCTTCAAATCGTCGCCATTAAGGTCGGTAGGCGTCATTCCTCCCTTGCTCATGGCCGCGGATGGATGTTTCAAAAGCGCTTCCAGTTTCTGGGCGTCGAACTTATTTACCACGCCAGTCAACTTCGGCGCCGCCGCGGTGCCGATTCCATTGTCTCCGTGGCATGCGTTGCAGGATTGCGCTTCAAAGATGGTTTTACCTTTAGCGGCGACCGGAT
Source organism: Acidobacteriota bacterium (assembly GCA_030774335.1). Lineage (GTDB taxonomy): Bacteria > Acidobacteriota > Terriglobia > Acidiferrales > UBA7541 > Acidiferrum. The sequence continues at coordinate 40,725 of JALYLI010000123.1, forward strand.
CGGCCAGGGCCGCATTGGCAGTCGTCAGTGAGCCGGAGGACAATTCTGGTTCGAATGGTTTGCGCATGTACTCAGCCTCGTCGGCCTTCTGCTGGGCAACTTGACGCGCGATTCCAGCGTCGTGCGCATCCAGGTATTGACTCCGCAGCCCCAGCCCCACGAGACAAACGAAAACAAATACATAAGAACCCATGGCGATGGGGCGTTTCCACGGGCGTCGCTCGACGCTACGATCCAGAAACGGTAGCGCCAGAATCAAAATGATCAGGATGGTAGGTATCACCAAAATTCCAATGACCGACGCCGGACCATGCCAATACTTCAGCCATTGGAACACCGAGAGGTAATACCATTCGGGCCGCGGCACGAATTGAGTGTCAGATGGATTGGCGGGCGGGCCCAGCGGCATCGGTATGACGAAGGACAGAATCCCCAGCCCGATGATAAGCAGGGCGGTGAGCGACAAATCCATCAAAACTTGCCGCGGATAGAAAAGTTCGGCCTTTTGCACGGGATGAAAGGGATCCTCATCGACGGGCCCCGCCGCTCCAGCCTTTCGGAAAAGAAAAATGTGGGATGCCAGAAGCGCAAAAATGCAGGCCGGGATCAGGAAAACGTGCGCCACAAAAAAGCGCGAGATCGTGAGCGTTCCCATGTCAGCGCCGCCGCGCATCAGCCGCTTCAGGGTTTCTCCGATCAAGGGAACTTCACTCGCCGCATTCGTCCCCACCGCGGTCGCGAAATATGCTCGCTGATCCCATGGCAGAAGATAGCCGGTGAAAGCCATTCCGAGTACGAGGCCGAAAAGAATACAGCCAGATAGCCACAGAATCTCGCGGCGGCCCTTATACGCGCCGTATATATAGGTCTGGGACAAATGCAGGAGCAGGACGATAACCATGGCGCTCGCGCCGTAGGCGTGCAAACTCCGCAGAAACGACCCGCCCGTCACTTGCTTTGTAATATAGGCCACGGTCGTGTGCGCATGATCAGCGGACGGAACATAATAAAGCGCCAAAAAAATCCCAGTCACAATTTGGGAAACAAAAATAAACAGCAAACCGGAGCCAAAGATGTAGGCAAATCGGGCGCCTCCTGGAATCGGTTCGTCCAGGGCATGACGCAGCAAATTATCGAGCCCCGTGCGGCGATTCAGCCAGCCACGAAAGCCAGGTTCTCTTTGATGGCCACTCTTGCCGCTGTCGTGTCTCAACGACATTTTTGACTTCCCTTCCTCACCCGATCACTTCTTTGTTTGAGACAAGTTGCCGGAAATACTGGAAGCGCACCTGGAGCTGGCCATCTTCGGTCTTGGTTTCAAGAGTATCCATGCCGCGCAGCGCCGGCCCCGAGATGCGTTCGCCGTCGGGCGAGAAAATCGCGGTGTGACAAGGGCAGATAAACTGTTTTTTATCCCGATTCCAGGGGACAGTACAGCCGAGATGCGGGCACACCGAGGAGAGAACCCGAACCTCTCCTTGCGCATCCTTGGTTATGTAGACGGCTCTTTCCGAAATCGCGCGGCGCCACCCGTCCACCCGTTCGATATGGATGATTCGCACCGCTGGCTCGGACACCGAAGAAAATTCATTCATTCCACCCAGCGGCGCCCACTTCGTGTCCGTCGTCTCCCGGATCAGCGGAAATATCGCGAAGCGCACCAAAGGCACGGAAAGCAGCGCCCCCACACACGCGCTGCCTATACCGAGAAGCACGCCGAGAAATGACCTTCTGCCTGGCGCAGCAGGGTCTATCACTTCTAAATTCTGCCCGCCCGCGCAGCCCGGCAGATTCTCACGGGGTTCGTGTTGTTCGGTCATACCATTCCCATCTCGCTCTCACGCGATAGCGGACGCAGAGCGCCGGACGCATGCTCATTTCATACGATGGTCTGCGGCACGTTCACACTTACTTTTTAGCTAGCTCCCTGACGTAGGCCACCAACGCTGTGAACTCGTCCGGCTTCAGCTTCCCGTCATAGGCCGGCATCTTGTTCTTTCCCTTGGTGATTACATCCGTGAGTTGAGCGTCGGACTGGCTCTGCACTTCCGCCGAAGCGAGGTTCCTGGCACCCAGTTTCTTCCCCGTCGGACTGCCCGTTCCGTCTGGTCCGTGGCAAACCGCGCACTTGGTCTTGAATAAAGTTGCTCCGGCGCCTTGCGCTCGAGTAGCGGGTGCACAAAACACCATCAAACCTATTCCAACCAAACCTGTCAGCACTATCCGAATTGGATTTCGTTCCATTGACTCAATCTCCTTGTGCTTATTTCTCGAAAAATTGGGCGGACTGTATTAGTCCAATCTCAAAACGAATATCGAAGCGCAAGCGTCACGTTGTTCCCATTAAAATCTTGATCGCCGATCGCAGCCAGCCCCACGGGGTTCTCCATAGACCGCGGATTATACCCGTAATATGTCCAAGTAGTCTTATAGGTAAGTCCCTTTACCAGCTCATACGCAAAACCCGCGTACGGTCTCTAGTACGCATAGCGAAGCGGACCCACTGGAGTGTTGGGATTCAAGAACAGTGTGTTGCCATTCACCAAAGCCATGTTGCTGCGGTGTTCCAGAATATCGAAGGAAGCGCCGAGGCTGATCCAACTGGCAGGGGTATGCGCGGCTTGAAATCTGAAGCGTTGCTGCTGGCGCGGATCGATGCACGCAAAAGCGGAATCCGCCCAGAAAAGTTCCGGGTCGAAGGTGAGGCGCAGAGCGTTGGTTGGCCGCGCCCAGAACCCTGACAACATCGTGACACTCTGATGTCGGCGTCGACCTGGTGCGAATCATCTCCGTCAAAGCCGGAGAATACCAGCGAACCGTCCGGTTGCAGCGTGCATGCTGTCGGGTCCGCGCAATCACCGCGCGCCGCGCCCGCCGGTCCCCCCGGAAAGAATACTTCGTTAGAAAGAGTGAGACCGTCTTGACCTAAACTTTGCGAGTGCCATAGCGATAGCCGAGTCGCGCTCCAAATCGGTTTGTGAAATCCTATTCCAATTGGATGGTATTGGCTTTGGTACTCTGTGCGAGGTATCGATTCCAATTCCTGGCCCCTCATCTTCATCGCGAAAAGATAAATGCGCTTGTGGACTTGACTGTCAATGGCGTGCGCTGCGTGATAGCCTGTATCGAGGTATGAGAACAAAAGCAAACTCGGCGAGAATCGTCGTAGCTATATTTACGATGGCGGTGTTCTACGCTTCGGTTTGCTCGACAACCTGTGCAATTGGATCTTGCCCCAATCCAGTTCAGCAGACAGCCGGCCACGACTGTGAGCAGACGTCCTCGCATCATCCAGACCAATCGAGCCATCCGAATCCGGACAAGCCCGATTGTTCACAACACGAACATCCGGGTTTGTTTGTCACCAAGGCCGGCAATCTCTTCCAATTCCAATTGAGCGTCGTGGCCAGCCATCCAAACGCTCCGGCCACGGCCTTTTCCTTGGTACACGCGTTGGCCGGGAGCTTTACTCACGAAGCAGCTTTGGAACACGCCTCGCCTCTCAGTTCGACCATTCCTCTCTACCAGCAGATCTCCGTTCTTCGAATCTAATTCGCTCGTTGCTATGTATCCGTTTTCCAACGCTAGGCACTAGCGCGCGCATTTGCGACTCCGCGTCCTAAGCACCGCGCGCTGTGCACATCCGCTCGGACAGCCAACCTGCTTTGCCTCGACGACTCCGAGCTTCCGGTTAAGGCAAGGGAGTTAGTGCGATTCATCTACGACAAAGTCAGAAGCATTGCCTTTCGCGAAGGAACGGCTGGCCACACGGACCAAAGCCCCACAAACGCGAAAACGCGAAGAAAAGAAAGAAATTCGTTTTCAGGAGAAATAGAAATGAACAAAGGAAGAAGAGCATTCCTTCAGGGCGCGGCCGTCGTTGGCGCGGGGCTGGTGGCGGTGCGCGAGGCTGCTGGCGTCCCCCAGCAAAAAATGGACGACATGCAGGAGATGAAAGACATGCCCGGAATGGCGGGGCAGCACAAGACTCCTCTCGCCAAAGCACGCGCGACCAACTCCGGCATCGTCCTTCCCATGCGAACACCGGATGTTCCCGATCTGCCGTTTCAAATGGACGGCGGCGTCAAGGTCTTCAAACTACGCGCTGAGCCTGTGGCGCGGAAGCTTGTGCCGTTCAAGACCATGACCGTCTGGGGCTACAACGGCAGTTGCCCCGGCCCAACCATTCAGGTGCAACAAGGGGACCGCGTCCGCGTGATTTTTGAAAATGGACTTCCCGAATCCACCACGGTCCATTGGCACGGGCTGGAAGTGCCGATCGAAATGGACGGTGTTCCGTACATCAGTCAGAAGCCGGTACCTCCGGGCGAATCCTTTACCTACGAATTCACCGTCCACCAGGAAGGAACCTTCTTCTACCACTCGCACGGTGCGATGCAGGAAATGATGGGCATGCTCGGGATGTTCATCAGTCATCCCGCAAAGGTCCATAAGCCGCAAGTGGACCATGACTTCGGGATCGTGCTGCAGGAATGGGCCATCCTGCCGAACCTCGATGTGCCGAACACCGCCAACATGGAATTCAACTGGCTGACGTTCAACGGAGTTGCCGCTCCCTCCATCACACCCATGATCGTCCGGCAGGGCAATCGCGTGCGCATGCGCATCGTGAATCTTGGCATGGACCACCATCCGATCCATCTGCATGGCCATCAATTTGTGATCACCGGCACGGAGGGCGGACGCGCGCCCGAGAGCACCTGGTACCCGACGAATACCGTCCTTGTCGGCGTCGCGCAGGCCAAGGTCGTCGAATTCGAAGCCAGGTATCCCGGCGCCTGGATGGTTCATTGCCATCTGCCGCACCACATGATGAACAGCATGTCGGATCTGTTGCGCGACCGGCAGATTGCGACCGCCGACCAGACCGAGGATAAAGCCATGAGCCAGATGCAGACCCTGGCCAAGAGTGTTCCGTTTGAACACGCTCCGCACTCTCCCATAGCTCCCGACGCCAGCAAGGTGCCGGGCTTTCCCCAGGACGCGTTCATGGAGATGGGTATGGATGAGGCGGTGGCAAAGCCTGAGACCTATGGACTGCCGCCCAACTGGAGCGCCGCAATGATGGGCATGATGACGATGGTTCGCGTTCTTCCCGACAGGGACTACGAGGACATCATGGCGCGCATTCAATCACCAACACCCAACCCGCCCATGAAGATGGATCATGACGAACCACATTCGATGTAGCAGTGAGCGATGAAGAATAGGCGCGGCCGCAGAGGAATAGCGAAAGGAAAGAAGCTCATGAAGAGTTCAACGAGAATTTTCGCAGCGCTGTTTGCAGCAATGGTTTTCATCGTGCCTGCCGTGGCGCAGCAGCCGGAACACCAGCCCCCGGTGCCCGCTCCGAACCCCGCTCAGAAAGACGACATGCAGAACATGCCCGGGATGCAGGAACAATCTCGCCATCAGATGAACATGCGGACCGTGAAGCCGCAGTTCCCGCGCATGGGAAAGGCCCAGGAAGAGGCCCACGCCCCGCTCGTGACCCTGTCCGAGCTGCAAAAAATCGCTATGGAAAATAATCCCACGCTGCGCCAGGCGGAGCAGGAGATTCGCGCGTCCCAGGCCCGCCGTCAACAGTCCGGCCTGTATCCCAATCCCACGGTCGGCTACACCGGCGATGAAATCCGTGGTGGCTCGATTGGCGGCGGCAAGAACGGCTTTTTCGTTTCGCAGCCGATCGTCACCGCCGGAAAACTCGGCAAGAGCCGAAAAATCCTTGCCCAGGAGGTCCGTCTTTCCGAAGTCGAAGCCGAAGAACAAAAGATGCGCGTTGAAAATGCCGTGCGCATCTCCTTCTATCGCGTTCTTGCGGCTCAGGAAATAGTCGAAGCACAACGGGATCTCGCACGGATCGCCCAAGACAACGAGGAGACGGAACGCAGACTGAGCAATACCGGCCAAGTGGACGAGTCGGAAGTCCTTCAGGCCGAAGTCGCGGCCCGGCGCATGCAGATGATAGTACGCGTCCGGGAAAATACCCTGCGTCAGGAGTGGCGCGGTCTCACGGCCGTCCTCGGAAAGCCGGACCTGCCGTTGCAGGTCGTCGCGGGCAGCCTCGAGGCGGACCTCCCGCAGTTGAATGAAGAACAGGTGATTGAAACCATCGCCAAAGACAGCCCCGCTGTGCGCATCGCATCGATCTCTACCGTCCGAGCGCAGGCCGTGCTCACCCGCGCGAAAGCGGAGCCGGTGCCGGACCTTCAAGTAAGGGCCGGGGCGGTGTACAGCGGCGAGCAAACGGAAGGGAACAACCGGGCCATCGGCTGGGAAGGCCTCGCGGAAGTCGGCATGACGCTTCCCCTCTGGAACCGCAACCAGGGAAACACTGCCGCAGCCCTTCAGGACATCGCCCGCGCACAACGAGAAGAGCAGCGCGTCGAGTTGACCTTGCGCGAACGCGCGGCAGCCATGCTCGATCAGTATGCCAGCGCTCGGATCATGGCCGACGAGTATCGCGACGGCCTCCTGCCCCGCGCGACAAAAGCGTATTCGCTGCTCGTCGACAAGTATGGCAAGATGCTCGCTTCCTATCCGGTCGTCCTCGATTCCCAGAAAACTCTGTACGAGCTGCACCTCGAATACGTCGCCACGCTGGAAAACGTCTGGACCACCGGCATCGCCTTGCAGGGTTATCTACTCACCGACGGTCTTGAAGCGCCTGCGCGGCCAAGCGAAGTGGACCGCCCGGTACGCGAAACCAACGTGCCCATGAACCAATCCACGAACCCCAGGCAATGAACCGGCTGGCCAAAAGGAAGCCCACGTCGTCAAGATCGGCATGGCAGCAAGCGAATAAGAGGCCCAGAGAAAGATTTCAAGCCAGAAACGACAATCCCCTTGAAGCCATACAAAACGGCGAAACCTTGACCTACGGGGCAATGAGCGGACTTCTTCTTGCAGAATTATTCCCAGCCGCCCGTGCGCGCTGCGAAGACACTTGGCGGCTCCCATGTGCACAGTTGCAGTGCAATAAGTTCATTCGTGCACCGTTCGTTGCCCCATTCGTGCACCGCCGGGCCCGAAAATAGAAAATTGGAGCAGATATGAATCTGCTAAGTGCTTTGCGATCAGAGAAAAATTTGGTGGACGTGACCGGGATCGAACCGGTGACCCCCTGCTTGCAAA
>JALYLI010000124.1 GCA_030774335.1 Acidobacteriota bacterium
TATTCCGCTGGCGTTTCATCCGGATAACACCGCGCTTTCGCACATCCCCAAGCCCACGGGCTACGCAGATTTGCGCAATATCGCGGTATCGCGGTTGCTGCTGGATAATTTCGATCACATTAAGGCGTACTGGATCATGCTTTCGCCGGCGATTGCGCAGATTGCGCTGCGTTTTGGGGCCAACGATCTGGACGGCACGGTGGTGGAAGAAAAGATTTATCACGACGCGGGGGCGACCACTTCGGAATTTACTTCGCGCGCGGACCTGGAAAGATTGATTCGCGCCGCCGGGCGGGCGCCGGTGGAGCGCGACACGCTTTACAATCCGGTGGATCGCTCGAAAATGCCGCCGATTCCGCCGCCGGTGCGGACGGACCTCGTTTCGCTGACGCTCAACGTTTGACAAGCACGTCTCAACTGCTGCCAACCAACCTGCCCGCCCCGGGCGAAATCATCTCCTATTTAGAGATGTGTCAACACTGGAGCGTTAGTTTTCAGCGTGGCATGCATTTCCACTTGCGAAAAGACCTCAGCGTAATCCTTATGAGTCGTCGCAAAAATGCGCCCTATCGCGATCACATTGAGCCGGGCGGCAGAGCATTGCTCTACGAAGGGCACGATGTGCCGAAAACAAAGAGCTGCCCCAGTCCAAAAACAGTAGACCAGCCTCGAATAAATCCAGGAGGTTCGCTTACGCAAAATGGCTTATTCGAGAAAGCAGCTTCAAATTTTAAAGTTCACGCCGATAATGTGGAATTGGTTGCGGTTTACGAAAAAATTCATCGAGGAATCTGGGCATTCAACGGCGTTTTTCGACTGACAGACTGTACGTTCGAAACAGACAGAACTCGAAATGTCTTTCAATTTCGGCTGGAGCTCACGGACTCAGTGATCGGAATTTCCGAACAACTACGAACTGAATTATCCACCACCCGAATCATTCCAACTACCGTCAAACAAGAGGTTTGGCGTCGCGACAAGGGAAGATGCGTCATTTGCGGGGCCAACGATAACTTACACTTTGATCATGACGTTCCGTACTCAAAGGGCGGATCATCGGTGACCGAAAAAAATATACGGCTCTTGTGCGCACGACATAACCTCTCCAAGCGGGACAAGATCGAATAACAGGATACTTCCGAATGCGAACAATCTTGCTTTTGACGGTTTCGAATATTTTTATGACTTTTGCGTGGTATGGGCATTTGAGTATCGCAATGAGGCGCTGTGGAAAGTGATTATGGCGAGTTGGGGGATCGCGTTTTTTGAATATTGTTTTCAGGTGCCCGCCAACCGCATCGGGTCGTACGAATTCAACTCTGCGCAGCTCAAGACCATTCAGGAGGTCATCACGCTGACGGTTTTTTCGGTATTTTCGGTGTGGTACCTCGGGGATAAGTTTAAATGGAATTACGCGGCGGGATTCGGGCTCATTGCCGCGGGATCATTTTTTATTTTTCACAAGTGGTGACGGAAGCCAACAGCAGGTTCCTCACCCGCCTGGAAAAGGCGGCGGGTTCGGAATGACAACTGTCGCGAAGCTCCACGTGAAATTAAACTAAATGTAATCGCCGCGGGGCCCAGACCACAACTTCCTGGCGGCGTGCGAAGTGCAGCAGTTTAGGCTGTTGATCCGCAAGAGAAATTCCAGCCGCGGCGGACATGGTGTTTTCCTCAAATGACAGTTCGGCGAGTTGCAAAGACCACGCGGGATGATGAATGTCGCAGCGGATGATGCGACCGTTACGGTTGGCGGTGTAGAGGCAATATCGCTCGGTCAGAAAGTGTTCAAGTGTTCCGGGGAGCGCGGTGAACGTCTCGCCAACTCCTCGATATTGCCCGCGCAGTGAAGCTGGCAGCGCTCCGCGATGCTGCCGCGTACTTTCGTAGTGAATCCAGCCAGCTTTTTCTTCGCAGCGCATGGTGGCCTGAAAGTAGGGCAGGTGAAACGCTCTCCGCGCGCCCCATACCGCTAGAGCATTCGCGGCGTCCAGACTAAAAAACCATACGCCCGGATGGCCGTCGCGCACGACGTAGGTGCGCACGTTTAATTCCGGGAACGGTGAGAAGCCGCGAATCCCGAGGACGCCACGAATCTTCACTCCCGACATGCGGAAGGGCACGACGCCCAGCCAGGCCTGTCCGGCAAAAACATCTAGTTCGAGTTGTGGCGGTATCAGTGGACGCATGGCTGCGAGCGGGATCGGCCAATGGGCAAATAACAAATCGTGCCAGACCTGCTTCATGATCCACGGGTCGCGGGGCAGGGGCCAGGGACGATGCGCGACATGTTTAAGAATTTCCATCATGATGAGATTCTAATGGCTGGCTCGACATGGCGGTGCGCGCAATATACCCTTCCTGAATCGAGCAGAATCGAAGGCTTAGACTCGAGCTGGACACTTACGGCGCTTACCTCGCGCACACCAAGGAGCTTTTTATGGATCGCAAGGCATCGGCAGTATGGATTGGCGGATTGAAAGATGGGAAAGGGACGCTGTCCACGGACAGCGGTTTGTTGAAGCAGGCGCAATATTCCTTCAGCACGCGATTTGAAAATGGCGTGGGCACGAATCCGGAAGAATTGCTAGCGGCGGCGCATGCGGGTTGCTTCACCATGGCGCTTTCCGGGCAGCTCGGCAAAGGGGGGATGACGGCGCAGAAATTGGAGACTACCGCAACGGTGACGCTGGGCAAGGACGGCGAAGGATTTTCAATTTCGAAGAGCCACCTGGACCTGGTGGCGCACATCGCCGGGGCCGACAAAGCGAAATTTGACGAAGCGGTGAAGGCCGCGGAGACGGGCTGCCCGGTTTCGAAACTTTTCAAAGCGGAAATTACCGTCACGGCGCGCCTGGTCGCGTAAAGGCCTCAGCTTTTTCCGGCACCGTTCCTGGACCTGAAGAAATAAATGCCGCCACTCATTCCTCATCCGTTCACTTTCGCCGCCGGAGTGCTGCTGGTGGTGTTGATGATTGTGGACGCGTTCGAAGCGATCATCCTGCCGCGGCGGGTAACGCGCAAAATTCGCGTGGCCCGGCTGTTCTACCGGTCGACGTGGGGATTGTGGAAGGCCATTGTCGGCAGATTTCCCAATCGTAAAACGCGGGAAGCCTTGCTCGGCGGGTACGGACCTTGTTCGCTGCTGCTGCTGATTGCCATCTGGGCGTTCGGGCTGGTGACGGGCTTCGCGCTGATGCAGTTCGGGGCCGGCTCAGCGATCAACGTGC
>JALYLI010000125.1 GCA_030774335.1 Acidobacteriota bacterium
GAAGAACGAATGCTGCAAATCCGGCGGGAAATGGACGGGCAACTGGCGGCGTACCGGGGAAAAATGAAGGCCGAGCAACTGGCGCTGGTAGAAAAGCAATATATTCAAAAAAGATTGCTTGAGGAAGCTGGATTGCCGCGTTTGAGTCTGTACTACTTTTCATAATTAGCGGGCGCTCTGGACCTAGCACGATGGCCGGCTGCGATTTATTGCGTCGGCCACGTAGCGCTTCGGCTAACTTTAGGTCTCGTCGAACTAATTTAGCTAAACAGCTTCAGCAAGCGATCGAATCTCCACTATTTGCTGATATGGAATGAGGGTTCACAACTATGTCAGATGAGTTACTATTATCAATTGAGAAGCTGGTGTATGGCGGAGATGGCTTGACGCACGCCGATGGCAATACCGTATTTGTGCCGTTCGTTTTGCCCGGAGAAAGCGTGCGCGCGGAGACCAGGTCAAAAAAGAAGAAACTCATCTGGGCGAAGCTGCTGGAAGTGACGTCGCCTGCCGCCGAGAGAATTGCGGCGGAGTGTCCGCACTTTCAGATTTGTGGCGGCTGTCATTACCAGCATATTCCGGCGGCCGAGCAGGCACGGCACAAGATCGAGATTTTACGGGAGACGCTGTCCCGGCTGAGCGGCATTCAATATGCGGGGGAGATTGTCGCGCACACCGCGGAGCCGTATGCGTATCGCAACCGGGCGCAGTGGGCGGTGCGCAGCGGCATGCCCCGGGCGCTCGGATACTTTTTGCCGGAGAGCTCGGTGATTCTGCCCATTGATGTATGTCCCATTCTGTCCCCGCGTTTAGAAGAAACCTTCAGCGTACTGCAGGAAATGGCGCGCGGCGGGCGATTGCCAGTGGGGATCCTGGAGATTGAAGCGTTCACCGATTCGAGCGACGACAAAATCGCGTTGAATGTGGCGTTTGATAAATTTCCGGCGTCGCCCGGCGAGTTAGCTTCCGTGTTTCAGGTCGCGTTGCCACGGCTGGAAAGCCTTTTATTGCTGGACCAGAAGAAAAACAAGTTTGAGCTTACCGGCCCGGGATTTTTGATGCATGAGGTGAACGGATTCAAATACCAAGTAAGCCATTTGTCCTTTTTTCAGGTGAACCGGTTTCTTACGCAGCAGTTGTTGACGATCATTACCACGGGAGCGAAAGGCAAGCTGGCGCTGGATATGTACGCGGGCGTGGGTTTCTTTACCTTGCCGCTGGCGCGGGCGTTTGAACGGGTGGTGAGCGTGGACGCCAACCTGGCAGCGACGCGCGATTTGTTCGCGAACGCCAAAAGCGCGGGCGTGGAAGTTATCTCGCATAACGATCACGCAGAAGAGTTTCTGAAGAAGACCCAGGAGACGCCGGATTTTGTGGTGCTGGATCCGCCGAGATCCGGACTCGGCGCGGAGGCGGCGACAGCGCTGGCGAGATTGGGCGCTCCGGAGATTGTGTATCTGTCGTGCGACCCGGCGACCCTGGCGCGAGACCTGGCAGTGCTGACGGGATCGGGGAAAAAATCGACCGCTCCGACGCCCGCCGCGGAAGAAATTGCGGTTTCGAACAGCGGAGCGAATCGGTACGAGATTGTGGAGATGCACATGTTTGATTTGTTTCCGCAGACATTTCATATCGAGACGCTGGTGCGCCTGCGACGCGTCTTATGAAGTTGCCGGCTGTAGCGATCGCCGCGGCGTTTGCATCGGGGATTGCCTTCGGCCTGAGTGGTGTGATCGCCAGTCATGCGCGATCTCAATTGTTTCTTGGTTCTCTGTTTGCCGCGGTCTCCGCTTCCCTGCTTACCTCAATAATCCTCCTGTATTACAAGCAACTCGGACTGGCTGGCGTGTCGTCGGTGATCTGTTGGCTGGCTCTCGGCGCGGCGGGGGCGTGTATCGAGCAGCAGCCGCGATCGCCCGATCACATCCTAAGTTTGGTGGGCGCTGGCAAAGTTAGTTTGAAGTCGCCGATGCGATATTACGGAAAGCTGCGAGATGAGCCTGAAAAATTGCCGTGGGGCTGGGGGTACGAGATTGGACTCACAGGAGTGGAGCACGAAAGCGTGTTGCTGCCGGCGGCGGGAGGATTGCGGCTAAGTTTGGGGACGAAATCGCCGGAGCAGACGCAGGCGACCGAGTTACACGCCGGCGACGCGATCGCAGCTTTGACGCAGACGAAATTGCCGCAAGTTTATCGCGATGAGGGCGCGTTTGATCGCCGCGCTTATTTATCAGAACAAGGTGTGGACCTGGTGGGAGCGCTGCGAGCCCCGGAATTGATGGAATTGGTTAAGCCTGCGGATGGAAATATTGCTGGCCGGATATCGCGGGCCAGGCAGCGCTTGCGCGGGGAGATTGACGCGCTCCTGCCCGGCGATCCCAATATTGCGGGCGTCCTGCGCGCGATGCTGCTGGGCGACAGGACTTTTGTGGACCGCGACGCGGCGGTGGATTTTCAGAAGACAGGCGCGTTCCATGTGCTGGTGGTTGCGGGATTACACGTCGGTGCGATCGCAACGGTGTTGTTCTGGATCGGGCGCAAGCTGCGAATGGCACGCGTGTGGACCATGATGTTGACGCTGGTGATGCTGGCGGCGTATGTGGGCGTAGTAGAGCAAAGGACACCCGTGTTGCGCGCAGGCCTGATGGCCGCGATGGTGCTATTGGGCAGCATATTCTTCCGACGGCTGGAGTTATTAAATTCGGCGGCGGTAGCAGCGCTGGTGCTACTGGTAGCGCGGCCACTGGCGCTGCGCGATTCAAGTTTTCAGCTTTCGTTCCTGGCGATATTTTGTATCGCCGGGCTGGCGCTGCCCTGGCTGGAACGAACAGTGCAGCCGTATGCGCGGGCGCTGCGCGGGTGGCGCGATGTGACCAGAGATGTTGCGCACGAGCCGCGGCCGACGCAACTCCGGATTGATCTCCGGTCGTTCGCGCAATTCTTGGAAGCTCGCTTGCCAATGGGCATTGCGCGCATGCCAGCGACGCTGATGATTGCCGTGCTGGCGTTTAGCTTTCGCGTGTGGGAATTATTTGTGCTGACCCTGGTTTTGCAGATTGGGATGCTGCCGCTGCTGGCGGCAGAATTTCATCGTATTACGTTTGCCGGGCCATTCGTAAATTTCGCGGCGGTGCCGCTGACGGCGGTGATCGTTCCCGCGGGATTTTTGGTTTTGCTTACCGGGCTGGTCAGCCCGGCACTGGGCAAGTTGCTGGCGCTGCCCCTGGCGTGGGTCACATTGGCGCTGATTCATGTAGTGCAGTGGTGTTCGCAGATGCAGCGGATGAGCTATCGAGTGCCGGGCGCGCCGAGGTGGGTGACGATTGCTTTTCTTGTCACGCTGGCGTGCATGGCGATTGTTTTTCGCTTGAGCGTTCCGCGCCGCAGATTCATTGCAGGAACCTTGTGCGCTGGGCTGGCGGCCCTTGTAATTGTCATTGCAACTTCACCTTTCTCACCACGATGGGCGATAGGAAAACTGGAAGTGACTGTGCTTGATGTGGGGCAGGGCGATTCCCTCTTCGTGGTTTCTCCGGGGGGCAAGACTTTATTGATTGACGGGGGAGGCGCGTTTGGCGGTTTTCCCGGGCATGAGCAGGCGCGCGGGCCTGATCCGGGCGAGGAAGCGGTGGCGCCGTATTTGTGGTCGCGCGGATTCAGGAAGATTGACGTGGTGGCGCTGACGCACGCGCACCAGGATCATGTGGGCGGCCTAAGCGCGATTCTGGAAGATTTCCGCGTAGGGCGATTGTGGATTGGGCGCGAGGTACATAACGCGGCGCTCGAGAAACTGGAAGCGGTGGCGCGCACCAAGCACATCCCTGTGGAATATGAAACGCGCGGCAAATCGTTTGCGCTGGATGCAGTGAAGGGAGAATTTCTGTGGCCGGAGACATCGGACGCGGCGCCCGCAGCAAAGAACAATGATTCACTGGTCTTGCGCCTGAAATATGGGGAAAGAACATTGCTGCTGCCTGGTGATGCGGAAAAACAGGCGGAAAATATCATCGTGGCGGAGAATTCCGCGAGCGGACTGCACGCCGATGTTTTGAAGGTTGGGCACCACGGGAGCAAGAATTCGACGACAGAAGAATTTCTGCGTGCGGTGGAACCAAAGATCGTGGTTATCTCGGCTGGAGAAGACAATCCGTACGGCCATCCAGCGCCGGAATTGCTGACGCGATTAGAAGCGAGCGGCGCGCGCATTCTGCGCACGGATCGCGATGGCGCGGTACACATCTTGACGGACGGAAAGAGCCTGGAAATTTCGTGCTTCGCGGCGTGCGTGGAAACGCCAGCGCCGGTCTCAAAAAGTGCGGAAGCGCCAGATCAGAACAAGGACCAGCAGCAGTAAGACGTAGCCAATGGCGGCCTGCCACTCGTGATTTTTTTTGTATTGCGCGGAAGAGAAAGCGCCTTCGCTGCTTCCGCCCAGCCGCGCGGGGATCAGCCTGGGAAGAAATAGCGGTACGGCCGCAGCATAGCGGTCGAACGCTTTCCGATGGCGCGGACGAAGTTCTTTCTCTTCTTTTTTCATGACGATGGAATAAAAAACAGAAAAATATATGCCGAGAATCAGCGCCGAGATCCATGAGCGCGATGCGACAGCCACGCCCAAAGCGAGAATGGCGCTGCCGAAATATAGGGGGTTGCGCGTGTAAGCGTACGGGCCAGTTACGGTGAGGATTTCCTGCTTGTGAAGGTAGCCCGCGGCCCAGGCGCGTATGGCTACCCCGATCACGCCGATGAGTGCGCCGTACAAAATAGTTCGTGGCGTGGGCCGGGCAAAAAGAAGGACCGCGACTGCGAGGGGGTATCCCAGGCGAACTCGATAGCGGACAAAGAAAGCTCCGGCAGAGCTCATGAACGCGCCTTGACGATGCGGCGCACCGCTTCGAAAACGGCGTCCACCCGGATTTCGAGCATGGAAGGATGCGGCTGATCGCCGCGAGCGTGCGTGGTAATTACGTTGGGAGCGCGAAGCACGATGTCTTGGCTGTTGACAGCGGTGGCCGGGCGATGGGTGGCCGCAGATCCCCCGGCGGCGCGATACGGACCGTTGCGCATGGGATCGGTAGGGCCGAACAAACCCACCACGGACGTGCCCAGCGCGACTGCGAGATGAAGCGGCCCGGTGTCGCCACCGACAACGCACTCGGCGTGGCGCAAGAGAGACATCAGTGGGCCAAGCTCGCCATTGAAAAGCATCGGGTCCTTGTCGGAACTGGCGACGCGAACTTTGGCGGCGAGATCGTCTTCACCTGGGCCATAGTTGACGACGCAACGAAGCGCGAGCGAATCGGAAATCATGCGGCAGAGCGCGCCAAAACGCTCGGGCGGCCAGCACTTGGAGCGCCAGCCGCCTCCCGGGCTCAGCACGACGTAACGGTCCACGCCGCGTGCGCTTAAGTATTTGAGAAATGCAGCATCGTCTACGGGCGGAGGCTCGAGATGGAGTTCCGTAACCGGGGCGAGAGCGCCGGCGCGTTGAGACAATTCGCCATTCTGGTCGGCCACATGAGAACTGGTGGCGTGGACGCGGTCGGTGTATAGAAGCGGCACGCCAAATTCCCGGACGGATTCGGGAGAAAATCCGATGCGCTGGCGGACGCCGGCAAAAAAAGGTGAGGCTGCGGATTTCCACAGTCCTTGATAGTCGATGGCGGTGTCGAAAGCAGTGTTACGAATTTCGCGAATGGTTTTCTTCCACGCAGAAAACGAGCGCGTTTCGGTGGTCCATATTTTGGAGGCCAATCCGCTGCTGGCCACCAGGAGTTTCCACCGTGGGTGCGTGAGCCAGATGATTTCCGCGGCAGGAAAAGATTCGCGCAGCGCGGCGACCGCCGGAAAAGTGTGAACGATATCGCCGAGCGACCCGAGGCGCACTACCAGGAAGCGGCGCTCAGGCATGAGGAGGCCTGCGCAGCGCGTGGAGCATGTCGCGGGTGGAATGATTTTTGGGATCGCCGACGATGGCAACGCGGATGTCTAATTCTTGGGCGATAGCGCGCTCCGGCACGGTGTCGGCGGTGTAATCGGTGCCCTTGGCGTGAACGTCGGGATGTAATTCTTTTAGCAGGGATTCCACGCTCGGTTCGCTGAAGACTACGACGTAGTCTACGGCACGCAGTGCGGCGACCAGGCGCGAGCGCGCATTTTCATCCAGAACCGGGCGGCCGGGACCTTTCAATTCGCAGACGCTGGCGTCGCTATTTACGCCGACGACGAGTGCGTCGCCTTCGGCGCGCGCCGCTTCCAGATAGCGGATGTGGCCGACATGCAGAATATCGAAGCAGCCGTTGGCGAAGACGACGGTTTTACCGCGCTGCTGAAGCTCGCACACGCGAGATCTTAATTCTGGCAACGAGACGATTTTCGATTCTGACGGACGCATATTTAAGCGGGCGCTCCAGCGACCTCACCCTGAATGGCGCCCAAAAGTTCTTCGCGCGTGACAGAGGCGGTGCCGCGCTTCATGACGACAAGGCCGCCGGCGATGTTGGCGATGTGCGCGGACTCCAGCGGCGAAGCGCCGCATGCGAGAGCCAATGTGTAGGCGGCGAGGACGGTGTCGCCTGCGCCTGTGACATCAACCGATTGATCGCTGCCGTAAACGGGAATGTGCGTGAGGCGCTTGCCGGATTCGAAAAGCGCGATGCCGTGGCGTCCGCGAGTGACGAGCAGCGCATTGAGTTTCATGGTGGAAAGGGTGGCGAGACCGGCGCGGGCAAGTTCAGAGAGGTCCTGGCCAATGGCCGTATGATGCTGCGCTTCGAGTTCGGCTTCATTGGGAGTCGCGGTGGTAATGCGCGCACGGCTGTAGCTGTGAAGCTGACGGCGGGCGTCGAGCGTAATGGGCATGGCTGTCTTTCGTTTTGAGGCAGCTTCAAGCGCTAGTGCTGGAGTCGCTACCCCGAACCCGTAGTCAGATATAGCCAGCGCGTCGGCGCTTTTTATCGCTGCCAGCAAATGCTGACGCACTTTCTTGCCGGCGTAATCAGGCAAGGGTGGTTGGGGTTCACGATCAACGCGCAAAACCTGCTGGCCGACGGTGTGCGCCCAGCCGGCGAGAAATCGCGTTTTCGTGGGCGTGGTCCAGTCTTTAACGGAGGTGATGCCGCTGACATTCACTTTTTTGGCGCGAAAATATTTCACCAGGGCGTTTCCGTTGGGATCATCGCCAACGACCGTGACGGGCAGAACTTTGGCCCCAAGATCGGCGAGGTTATTGGCAGCGTTGGCGCCGCCTCCGGGGACGAGATGGGTTTCGCGATGGCGGAGGATGAGGACCGGGGCTTCGCGCGATACACGGGAAATTTCGCCGAATTCGAATTCATCGGCGACGAAATCGCCGAACAGAACGATTGTTTTTGAAGAGAATTGTTCGACGTATTCAGCCAAGGCGCGGAGATCAACGGAAGGCGAAATGTCTTTCTTGCCGGCAGAGGGACGCTTCATTTCAGTTGCTCCAGAATCCAATCCACCGCGCGAGTCAGATCAGCGGCGATAAAGTCAGGCTGCAATTTCCATCTTGGCAGGTGCCAGAGAATTTCTCCCTCGCCATATCCGGTACGCACCAGAATACTGCGAGCGCCGATCCGATGGGCGAGTTCAATATCGCCAAAGCGATCGCCGACGACAAATGAGCGCTGCAAATCGATGGCGTGTTCCGCGGAAGCCTGCTCCAGCATACCGGGACTGGGCTTGCGACACGTGCAGAGATCGGAGGAAAGGTGTGGGCAATAATAAGCCCCGTCGAGGCGTGCGCCAGCCGCCGCAATTTGCTGGGTCATCGCGTCGTGCACGGTTTGCACCAGCGATTCCGGGAAGTAGCCGCGTCCAACTCCGGATTGATTGGTGACCACGATGGCGGGAATGCCGCGGTCATTTAGTTTTCGGATGGCTCCGGGCACAAAGGGAAACAGGCGGAAGCGCGAAATGTGATTGAGGTAGCCGACTTCTTCAGAAATAGTGCCGTCGCGATCAATGAACACGCCGGGCCGGGGCTTGGGCCGATCAGACACGCTCGACCGCCGACGAAGTCAACCACGGATCGACCGCGGCTTCCACTTGCGCGGTGGTGATGCGGGTCATGCAGCGGTGATCGATGGGGCAGCGCCGCAGAAAGCACGGGCTGCAGTACGGTTGCTGGCGGACGATGGAGTGGCGAGGAGTGACCGGCGCGGTTCCGAATGGATCGGTGGGGCCGAAGATTCCGATAGTGGGAATGCCTGCGGCAGCAGCTACATGCATTGCGCCGGAATCGTTGCCGACGAAAACATGGCATTGCGAAAGCAAAGCGGGCAAATCGGCGATGGCCGTTTTGCCGGTGAGGTTGATGGGCGGCCTGGACATTTCGAAGGCAATCGCGGCGGAAACATCTGTTTCCGCGGCGGCACCAAAAAGTATCACATCCGCGTCCCACTGAGCCTGCAACTGGGAGGCGAGCTCAGCGAAGCGCGATGGCGGCCAGCATTTTGCGGCACCGTAGGCGGCCCCGGCACCGATGGCGACGCGTGTGGCGTGAGGGCGAGAGCCTGATGCGGCGAGAAAATCGGCGGCGCGTTGGCGGCTGGCGTTTGGAATGCGCAACTGGATGAAGGAATCGTCGGGGACGGAATCGATCCAGCCGGCGCGGCGTAGCAATTCGAGATAGTAAAATTTTTCGTGAGCGGGGATTTCTCCCGCTTTAGGCACGGGCACTGCATTGGTCAGCAGCAGGCTGCGGCCGTCCCGGGCGTAGCCGACCCGTTCTGGAATGCCTGCGCGCCAGGCCAGCCAGGCGGCGTCGAAGGCGTTTTGCAGCAGGATGGCGACGTCGAATTTTCGGGCGCGCAATTCGGAAGCCAGGCGCTCGCGTCCGGCGATGGCGGAATGTTTGCCGCGATTATCGTAAACAATTAATTCTTCGGCAACGTTCTGGTCGCGGTAGACGTCCGCCACATGGGAGCGGGCGAGGATGGAGATTTTGTCGTCTGGCCC
>JALYLI010000126.1 GCA_030774335.1 Acidobacteriota bacterium
GCCTCCTGCGCCGCGCGCAGCCGTCCTGGGAAATGGCCCCACTCCTCGCTTGCGTCGGCTTGGAACTCGGCCGCGTCGCCCTCGCCGATGCCACCAAGCCCAAGTGGCTTTTCGCCGTTGACCCGCACTGGGACTGGTGGCTGGCCCTCACCGTAATCGCCACATTAATGTCCGTCGCCGCGCCGCTGAAAATCTGGAACAACACCCGCATCGAGATGAATCTAGAGCGCCACCAGCAACTTCTGCTGAAAGCGCGCATGGACGCCCTCTCCAGCCAGATCAATCCGCATTTCCTCTTCAACACGCTCAACACTGTCTCCGCGCTGATCCGTTTCGATCCCGATACCGCGCGCGGTGTCGTCCTCAAGCTCAGCAACATTTTGCGCCGCCTGTTGCGCAAGCACGAAACCTTTGTCCCCCTTCACGAAGAGCTTGAATTCATCGACGACTACCTCGACATCGAAGTCGCGCGCTTCGGCCGCGACAACCTCGAAATCATTAAAGAGCTCGACGAAGACACTCTCGAAGCCTTCGTGCCCAGCATGCTCCTCCAGCCCATTGTCGAAAATTGTCTCAAGCACGGCCTCGCTCCGAAAATTGAAGGCGGCAAAATTCAGCTTCGCACCACCAATCGCGATGGCCGACTGCACATCGAAATCGAAGACAACGGCGTGGGCATCTCCGAAGAAAAATTGCCGCACGTCTACGTGGAGGGAATTGGCCTCAGCAACGTTCGCGAACGCTTGCGCGTCCTCTATGGCACCGATTTCCACCTCGACATCGAAAGCCGGCCCGGTGACGGCACCATCATCCGCATCGACATCCCCGAACTAGTCTCCACCATGCAAGCCGTCGGCTGACACTAGTGACCCGTTAGTAGCGGGTGGGAAATGCTGACGCCCTCTTCAATAATTTGAAAAACCATTTGCCCGGCGGCCAATCCTTATGACCCCCGGCCCGCGAATGCAGCGGAGGGCTTCAACACGTTAAGGGGGTTCCGCATCCTTTGCGATTTTCAAGGGTGCGGGCTTTGACTTGGAATGGTCCTTCTTCTATGGCGCCTGATGAACGACCTTTCAGTAATTGCCGCGCCTCATCGGCTTCTCTGGTTCTGCTCGAATATGCGCGCTTGACTCTGTGATGAGGCCAGAGTAGCGTACGGGCGAATCGGGGCCGAACCAGGAATTGTTCGAACGGGGGTATTAGATGGAAAAACATCTCGCAGCACTGGGTTATTGGCTGGGCTTGATTTGTACCGCTGTGGCGCTGATCTTTCGACTCTTGATTGCCCTTAACGTGTTCGCGCCTCGCATAGGTCTCGGTGGTGGTATTGGACTTTCCTATTTGACTTTTTTTCATGGTGCCGGACTATTTTTCTTGCTGTCGATTGCCAGCTGGTGCCGGGCTGCAAAGTCCTAGGTCGGAGGACTTCATAAGGCAGTACTCCGTCGAATCCTTGCGTCCCCGGTCTGCCTGCATCCTCGACAAAGTCTTCCGAGCTTCATTAGCTCCTGTGGCGATGAAGTTCCTCTCAGATCGGGCAGCTAAGATGCTCACGTCCGCACTAAGGCCCGCGTGACAAACTTTACGCGGCGCGTCAGCGAAGGACGCAAACTCGACGATCTGTGGAAGCAGTTCGCCGCCGACGCCAGCGCCGGTTACGGCTTCTACGGCCGCGATGTTGGCTGGGAAGAAATCCGGAACGTTCCGGGATGGCGCCGGCCGTTTCGCGCCATGAACCAGCTTTTTTGGGCCGTCTTCTCGAAGATGTCGCCCGCGCGCCGAGTCGTTCTTCTCATCACTCTGGCGCTGGCGTTCCTCGGCGCCAGTTTTGTTCTTCCCATTATTCTTCTCGTGCTCCTCTTTCTGGAGCTGGCCGACAAGGTCACCATGAAGCGCGACCTGGAAATCGCGCGCGAGATTCAATCCTGGCTGGTCCCCGCGCATCCGCCCGAAGTGCCCGGCGCCGAAATTGCTTTTGCCACTCGTCCGCAAAATTCCGTAGCGGGCGATTACTACGACGCCTTTTATATGGATGCGGCCGACCCTGCTGGAGCAGGCGGATCAAAACTGATGATTGTCATCGCCGACGTGGCGGGCAAAAGCATTCCCGCCGCGCTGCTGATGGCTACCCTGCAAGCTAGTCTCCGAACCATCGCCGGTGAAGGCGCGCCACTCGTCGACCTCCTCGCGCGCTTGAATCGTTATGCCTGCGCGCACAGCCACAATGGCCAGCGCTTTACTACAGCCGTCCTTTCTGAATACGATCCGCATACGCGCGTCCTTTCGTACGTCAATGCCGGTCACAACGCACCCATTCTTCGCCGCGCCGGAGGCCAACTGGAAAAACTTGAAGTAGGAGGCTTGCCGCTAGGCATTCATTTTCCCGTCACCTACGAGACCGCCTCTATCGAACTGCAACCTGGCGACGCGCTGATCTTCTACACCGACGGAGTCATCGAGGCCTTCAACAAGGAACTCCAGGAATTCGGCGACGAGCGCTGGTGCCGCACCATTAGCGCGTTACCCTCCTTGAACGCGCAAGAAAGCCTTCAGTTCCTAATGAAACCGGTAGACGAATTCGTCGGATCCACCCGCCAGTCCGACGACATCACCTACCTCGTCTTCCGCTGCAACTGAAAAGAGCGCAAGGTCCTACCGAGACGTCGAGATTCGGTACGTTATTAAGCCCAAAAAGGTGAGGCTTACTTCACTTTGTGGTTTGGTGGGAACGACCGGAATGGAAAACGCGCCAGATCGGTCCGAATGAAGGCGACTGGGTGTGTAATGCCCGCCGCGCGGGGTTCAAAATGCAAATTCCGGTTAGCTACCACCACACCGCAGCGCGGACACGGTGAACAAGATTGTCCCGCAAGAGTTGCGGGAGAATGCGGCAGCGATGGCGGTGATGGGGTACGCGCTGGCGGACATGCCGGAGCCGCTGCCGCGGGAAACTGGCGCAGTTTTGAGCCCCAGACGGCCGCGTTTTGATCAGTCCGAAGGCGCGGCACATGATTCCGCTTCTGTAACCAAATTAACGGTGGACTCATGAAACGGGCGGGCTTTGAATTTGAATCTTCCTTTTTCTTCCATAGACACCGCTATACTTCTGCTCATGCAACCCGACCAGGACGTCGTAAAACGTTGGAGCAATTCCGCTCCCTTCTGGGAGAAGCACCGCGAAATTATTCGCGGAATGTTTGCCCCGGTTACGCAGGCTCTGGTCGCAGAAAGTCAGCTTGCCAGCGGCCACACCGTTCTGGATATCGCCACCGGCCCCGGAGAACCCGCGCTCAGCCTTAGCGCCTTGGTCGGACCTGCAGGCAGAGTCTTCGGCATCGATCCAATTCGCGGGATGATCGACGGCGCTCGTCGTGCGGCAGACCAGCTTGAATTAAAAAATGTGCAATTCGATGTCGCCTTCGCCGACCATCTGCCGTTTGCAGCCGAAACCTTCGATGCGGTGATTAGCCGCTTTGGCGCTATGTTCTTTCCCGCTCCTGTGGATGCGGTCCGCGAGATGCTGAGAGTGCTGAAGCCCGGACGGAAGGTAGCCCTGGCCGTCTGGCATTTCGCCGAAAAAAATCCTTTCCACCAGGCGCTGTCGCGAGTCATGGACCGGCATGTCGAACCGCCCCCACCTGGCCCGGATGCTTTGGATACCTTCCGTTTTGCCACTCCTGGCACACTGCGAAATTTCTTGAACCAAGCTGGCGCCATCGCGGTGTCCGAGCGGCTGCTGCAATTCACAATTCAGGCGCCCGTCTCCGCGGAAGATTTTTGGACCCTGCGCCGCGAGATGTCCGATACTCTTCGTGAAAAAATCCTCACGCTTTCAAAGGAGCAGTTCACCGTGGTAAACGATGACATTCTCGAATCCCTTCGTGAGTACTCCACCGACGGTGGGATGAGCTTCCCGGCAGAGGTCCTCATACTGAGCGGAGCAAAAGCCGCCTGACGTAGACCGCAAATACCCGCAAAGGATGTGCTTGACATCCTCCACCCACTACTGTAATTTCTGATTATACAGAAATGACTGAACACACCCAAAGCCCGCCACTCACTCCCACCGCCCAGAAATTCGTCCTCCATTGGGGAGAAATGGGCACCCGCTGGGGCATCAACCGCACCGTCGCCCAGATTCACGCTCTGCTTTTTGTTTCTCCGCGGCCACTGCCCGCCGATGAAATTGCGGTCATCCTGGCTGTCGCGCGTTCCAACGTCAGCACCAGTCTTCGCGAGCTCCAGGGCTGGCGCATCGTTCGGGTCGTCCACGTGCTCGGCGATCGCCGCGACCATTTCGACTGCACCAAGGACGTCTTCGAAATTTTTCGCATCGTCTCCGAAGAACGCAAGCGCCGCGAAATTGATCCCACGCTCAAACTCCTCGATGAGTGCGTGCACGAAATCAAGTCGCATCCCGTTAAAGACACCTATACCCTCGAACGCCTCGAAAGCATGCTCGATTTCCTCAGCGCTATGACCGGCCTCTTCGAAGAAGTGGTGCGCATGCCCGACGCGGCCCTCAAAGGTGTAGTCAAGCTACGCGGCAAAGTAATCACGCTTCTCGGCGCCAGCCGCAAAAAAGCCGGCTAGCACCGCTGCTGTGAGGTATCCATGATGCAAAATGTGATCCGGCACGGAGGGTGCCTCGCTCGTTTTGTGAGTGTAAGTAACGGTCGCATGATTTTGTCGACCATCGCCCGCATCCGCCCGGATCTGTCATTCCGAGCGCAGCGGGCCAATTTTTTCTTCCTTCTTCGCTCTTGCGAAGAAGTTGGCCCGCGAAGTCGGGGAATCTCTCTTCGATCTCTCGCGCAGCCAGCAATAATCGATGTTCGTCATTCGAAAGTGACGACGTGATCTCCCTCACTTCAGAATTCACCGACAGCAAAGGACGCCACGCTCGCGGCTGGCTTTTTTTCGACGCCGACTGCAGGTTCTGCATAAAAATCGTCCGCGCTCTCGGGCCTACATTAAAAAAACGCGGACTCGCCTTGGCCCCGCTGCAAGATCCGCGCGTAGGTCCACTCCTCGGCCTCTCCCAGACAGAGTTACTTCGCGAGATGCGTCTGCTCCTAAGCGATGGCCAACAATTTGGCGGAGCCGATGCGGCCGTCGCACTAGCCCGCGAAATCTGGTGGGCTCGTCCGCTGGTCTGGCTTTCCGCGCTCCCAGGAATGATGCAGGCACTGCGTTCCGCCTATCGCTGGATCGCCGCCCGGCGCCATTGTGCCGCCGCAACTTCCTGCTCCACGTTGGAAAGGTTCTCCGCAACCAAGAAATAAATCTGAGCGCCAGGTTGGTGTTCAGATTTTGTTGTGTGGAGGCAAAATGTCTCAGCCATCCAATCCCATAGCAAACATCTTTCGCTGGGACGGCACTGTCAGCCGAACCACCTACGCCCTCGTCGGCTTCATCGGCTTCGCCATCAAACACAACATCGACCGCTATATAGCTCGCCCCTACTCTCCAAAATCCAGCGTGTTTTTTAATTACTGGGTGCCACTCGGTAAGGCAGCCCGCTTGAATCATCTCCATGACGGCGAAAAGCACCTATTGCTGGTGCTACTTCTGACCGCACTGCCGTTCATATACCTAGGCGTGGTGATGACGCTGCGGCGTCTGCGTGATGCAGCCGCTCCGTTGTGGCTTGTCTCTCTTTTCTTCATTCCTTTTGCAAACCTGGTGTTTTTCCTCGCGCTCTGCGTTCTGCCGCCGAAAGAAAGCGACGCTGTACACTTAGCGCCGCCATGGCCTCATGTCCGTCCACTCGACAATGTAATTCCGCGAGGGAAGCTGGCCAGCATCCTGCTCTCTATCGGGGCCACCACCGCCATCGGACTGCTGTGCCTCTCGCTCAGCACCGTGGTCATTGGCTCCTATGGCTGGAGTCTTTTCGTGGCGCTGCCGTTCTGCATGGGCATGTTTGCCGTTTTGCTCCACAGCTATCACGAACCCAGATCCTTCTGGGCGTGCATGGAAGTCTCTATCATGCCCATCGTAATTTTGGGCGGAGTCATTGTGGGCATCGCTGTGGAGGGAATTATCTGCGTGCTGATGGCTGCACCGCTGGCCTTGCTGCTTGCAATTTTCGGCGGCTCGATCGGCTACTTCATCCAGGCCCATCACTGGGGCGCCCGCAGCAAGCCGGCAATACTTACGGCCATCCTCCTCACCATGCCGTCCGCCTTTATTGGCGAACACAGCGCTGCTCTTAAACCTCCGGACTACGTGGTCCATTCCGCGGTGGAAATCAGCGCGGCTCCCGAAAAAGTCTGGAGCGAGGTCATTGCCTTCGCCGAAATTCCCCCGCCTACAGAATTGTTATTTCGCGCCGGCGTCGCCTATCCCATTCGCGCTGAAATTTCCGGCACAGGAGTCGGCGCCTCGCGCCGCTGCGTGTTTTCTACCGGCCCATTCGTGGAGCCCATTACCGTATGGGATGAACCGCGCCTCTTGAAATTTGATGTGGAGGAAAATCCCGCGCCACTGAACGAGCTTAGCCCTTACAAAAAAATAAACGCGCCGCACCTCCACGGCTACTTTATCTCTCATGGGGGACAGTTTTTGCTGACGGCTTTACCTGGCGGGAGAACCCATCTGGAAGGAACCACTTGGTACCAGCACACCATGTGGCCGGCGACGTATTGGAGCTGGTGGTCCAACTACGTGATTCACCGCATTCACATGCGCGTCCTGAATCACATCCGCGCCCGCGCCGAAGCCGAGGCAGCTCAGGCCTTCGCCGCCTCGGCTGTTTCCAACACGCGCTGATAATATCGTTCGTACTGTGGGATCACATCGTTGGCGCAGAATTTCTGCTTGGCATTTAACCGCGCCGTGTGTCCCATCTCGCGCCCGCGATCCGCGCGCGACAAAATCTCAATGGCATAAGTGCCGGCCCCTTTCACGTCGCCAGGCTCGACTAAGTATCCATCGACGCCATGCTCCACCACTTCCGGCAGGCCACCCACCTTGGTCGCAATCACTGGAACTTCGCAAGCCATGGCTTCCAGAGCCGCCAATCCGAATGACTCCAGCTCCGACGGCAGCAAAAACAAATCGGCGGCCGCCAGCTTCTCGTACACCTGGTCCTGCTTGCCCAGGAAGATCACATCCTTTTGCAGCTTCTTTTTTCGCACTAGATATTCCGCCGCGCCGCGATCCGGCCCGTCCCCCATCATTACAAACTTGGCGGGCATCTTTTCGCGCACCATTGCAAAAATCTCCACCGCATCCGTAACGCGCTTCACCGGGCGAAAATTCGAAAGATGCATAATGATTGGTTCACCATTCGGAGCCCACTTCGCTCTCGACTTCGCATCCGCGTTGCGCGTGTACAAATCGCAATTCACAAAATTCGGGATCACTTCAATGGGCCGCTTGATGTCGAAATCCCTCACCGTCTGCTGCTGCAGGTAGCTGGAAATGGCCGTCACGCCGTCACTCTGTTCGATAGAAAATCGCGTAATCGGCAGGTAACTGCGGTTGCTGCCCACCAGCGTGATATCCGTGCCATGCAGCGTGGTAATAAACGGCAGCCGCCGCGGCGCCGCCATGGACCGCGCCAGCATCGCGCTCACCGAATGCGGAATTGCGTAGTGCACATGCAGCAAATCGAGCGCTTCCGATTCGAACACCTCCAGCATCTTGGTCGCCAGCGCCAGCGTATAAGGAGGGTGATCAAACAACGGGTAGGACGCCACTTCCACTTCATGAAAATGAATGTTGGGGTCGTTAGGATTCATTCGGATCGGCGGCGCGTAGCTGATGAAGTGCACGTCGTGTCCGCGCGCGGCCAGTTCCGTGCCCAGCTCGGTGGCCACCACACCCGACCCGCCGTACGTCGGATAACACGTTATCCCGATGCGCATAAGTTGATCCGCACTCCTCTTCCTCGCGAGGGCAGCAACAATACATCAATATACTTGATGCGCCTTACAGTCCCTGTTAGACGCACCAGCACGCAGGAACGTGACATGCCCTCAATAGGCCGTATCTTGGTCAGGTATCGCCAGACCCGGCGGGAGCAACACTTTCAGCTTCTTGCGGGAATTGCGGTTTTTCAGGAGGCGGGGGTTTCAGCCCCCGCGAAAAGGCGGCTTAAAAGAGGGCTTCAGCCCCTGAGGTGCCAAATGAGGTTTATACAATACTCGTTACATTCGGCCACCTACTCGTCGCCTCCATGCGCCGATTCTTCGCCATCCTTATATACGTACTTAATCACGCGCTTGAAAACCAGCAGGTTCGGGCTGCCTTGCCGCGTCAGCTTGATGCAATCGCGGTCATACCATTCCACCGTGCCGCGCAAAATCTCGCCGTCCTCCAGCACTACTGCCATCGACGTGTGCGACTGCATTTGCTTGACCCAGTAAAAATTCTCCGCATGAGTCATTTCCGGCGGCGCCGGTTTTTTGCTGGGAGCGGGACCGTTATTCGCGGGCCGGGAAGGGTTGCCATCCTTCACGTCCGCAAAGCCGGGACGAAACATCCGGCGATTCACCATGACTACTCCTTATTCGTAAACCTGGGGTGGCGTAAGTTCCTATAACCCTATGATGCCTTTTGTTCGCCTCGGGTTACAGTCCTCTCGGCAAATCTGAATTTTCCGTCGAACCCAACGTTCCCAGCACAACCCTTATTGTTCGAGATGCAGTCGCCACCTGCGCAGCGTTCGGGAACCAGCTTCGCGGAATCGGAGGGTGGCCCCACCCCTCTCAGGGTGGGGCCTTACGGGGTATTTCTACGAGTGTCTGTTCTGTACTTCCGCCCCGCTATCCATTTGGTTCCTAGGAAAATGTGAAAAAACGAAAATTCTTACGCCCCGGCCGCCAGCGAAGCCGCCAGCGCATCCAGCCCCAGCTGCTTGTTCAAATTCCGCCGCGCTCCGGCATGCAGTTCGTCAAATCCTGCAATGGCCTTCATCACCCACTCCACACTCACCACGTTGCTCAACGCCTGGAGCTCCTTTGCCAGCGGCTTGTTGCGCAGCATCGGGTTCTTCACCTTCGCAGTCAGCTCTAACAGATCGGTTAGCAGCCCGTAAAAAACCGCCAGTTGCCGGTCAAAAGATATTTCGCGGTCTTTCGCCAGCGCCGCGGTATCCGCAAACAGTTGAGCGAAACCCTGCCCTTGCGCCGCGCGCGTCAGAATCCGCAGCGCATCTTTGCGCCGCTGCGCCGTGGACTCCACATCCATCTCCATCGCCAGTCCGGGGCTGCCCTCCGCCAGTTGCGCTGCCAGCGTAATTTCCGCGCCTTTGCGCTTCGTCTTTTCCTTCACAATGCGCTCCACGTCCGCCTGCGGCAGCGGCGCGAAGTGAAACTGCATGCATCGCGACACAATCGTCGGCAGCAGGGAATAGGGCGACGGCGCGATCAGGATCAACGTCGCCGAAGGCGGCGGCTCCTCCAGGATTTTCAAAAACACGTTGGCCACGTCCCAGCGCATCGTATCGGCGCCATCGAGAATAAAAACCCGCCGGCGCCCCATGGGCTGAAAATGCGCGGCGCGTTGCACTGCGCGAATCTGCCCCACACGCAACATCGGCCGCACCACCGGAGTCTTCCATCTCACCGGGTCGGGCACCAGCGTCCACACATCCGGATGCGTTTGCAGGATCAACGGCACGCGCTCTACCGTCGCCGCGTCCGCGCTCTCCCCGCGCTCCGCCAACCCTTGCTCCACCAATGTCGCGGGGTTAGCCAACAACGCCACGCGTTTGCAGGTTTCGCATTCGCCGCAGAAGTCATCCTTCAACCGCGCGCACGTGGCCGCCTGCGCGAACATCCGCGCCAGCGTATATTTCCCCACGCCGCTCGCGCCGGTAAAAAGCAGCGCGTGCGGCACGCGTTCCGTGCGCAACGCCCCGCGCAGCGCGCTCACTATTCTTTCATTACCCAGAAAATCGGAAAAACCCATCGCTATGCTTTCTCCCCGTGCATCGCTGCCAGAATTGGCTCCAAAGCCGTGGCGATTTCCGCCGCAATTAATTCCGGCGGGCGCATGGCTTGATACGTCGCGTCGAAACATTGCACGCTGATCCAGTTCCCGCGCTTGGCCAGTTCATCGTACATTTCCGCCGCGTCCTGCAGGTGCCGCAAATTTTCTTCCTGAATATCGTGCGTCGCCGCCGTGTACGCTCGCGCGGTCTTTTGTGCCACCAGTTTCTGCGCTTCCGCTGGCGGCACGCGCAGATAAATCACCAGGTTCTCCCGCGGCAGTCCGTAAATCTGATATTCCAGGTGCTCAATCCACTTAATAAAATCCGACCGTTCCTCGCCCGGAACTCGGGCCGTCTGGTGCGCCATATTTGACCCGATGTAGCGATCCGCCAGCACGATTTTCCCCGCCGCCAGCGCCTCCGTAATCTGTTCCTTGGCTTCAAACCGATCGCCCGCATACAACAGCGCGGTGAAGTGCGGATCCACTTCTTCCAGTGGCCCGTATTCTCCATTCAGAAATTCGCCCACCATCTTTCCGAACCACGAATCGTAAATCGGAAATCCCGTCACATACGTCTGCTGCCCACGCGCCGCCAGCGCAGCGTTCAGCAACTCCACCTGCGTGCGCTTCCCGCTGCCGTCAATGCCCTCAATGGCAATCAGTTTTCCGGTTGTAGTCATGGCATGTAGTACGGAATTAGCGCAAAAAAATTGCCGTTTGGCTGTACGTCTCAGGTATTGGCAGCCAGTTTAACTGGGAGCGTCCCGCCCCGCAAATGTGCGCGCGTGCTAGGATTTATTCGCCGCCATGCCGCCAATGATCCGCGAAAACATCCAGCGCATCCAGGAACAGATCGCCCGAGCCCGCGAAAAATCTCCGCACTCCGGCGAAGTCACCCTGATTGCCGTCTCCAAGACTCACCCGGCGGAGTCCATCCGTGAAGCCTACGAAGCCGGCCTGCGCCACTTCGGCGAAAATCGCGTCCAGGAGTGGGAAGGGAAGCGCGCTCCATTGCAAGATTTAGAGGCCACCTGGCACCTCGTCGGCCATCTGCAAAGCAATAAATCAGCCCGCGCGGCAAAAGCCTTTCACTCAATAGATTCCGTCGACGATTTCGCGCTGGCCCAGCGCCTCGATCACGCCCGCATAGAACTAAACGAAAAGCTGCGTATTCTCATCGAAGTCCGCGTCGCAAACGAAGCCACCAAGACCGGCGCAGAAATCTCCGCCGTTCCCGCCCTGCTCGAAAAAATCGCGCCATTAAAAAATCTCGAAGTCGCCGGTCTCATGTGCATCCCGCCCTTTGAGGAAGACCTCGAAAAAGTTCGCCCCTATTTCCAGCGCCTCAGAAATCTCCGCGACGATCTCGCCGCCGCCACCGGCCTGCCCCTCCCCGTTCTCTCCATGGGCATGTCCCACGACTTCGAAGTCGCCATCCAGGAAGGCGCCACCGAAGTCCGCATCGGCGCCGCCATTTTTGGTGTACGGCCAAAAGCCTGACTAAACGGTTCAAGCTGAACATTGCGCTGGCGGCAAATTCAAAAGCGCCAATCGGGAATCTAACGATTCGCTTTCGCGCTGGTCTTATCCAAAAACAAAAATTGTTCCCTTTGCGTGTCCGACCCAGCCCGCGAAGAAGTCCCCGACAAATGCATCACTTGATATCCGCTATTCTTTTCATACCGCGGCCACTCCGGCACACCCGCGCCATTCGGATTCCCAGTCTTGGCAAAGTTCGTCCAGTACGTTCCCATCAACTCCGATAATTTATAATCCTCGGGCCGCCACGCAATTCCTTTCTTCGAATCCAGCATCCCGAACACAAACTCAATCTCCGCCGAGTGATATGCGAACACTCCAACTTTGGCGCCATCGTTCCCGTCGCCGCCGGGAGGGGCCTGGTCAAATTCGTAGCGGAAGACCGGCGCGCCGCCGGTCTTCAAGTGCGTCTCCATCCATTTCCAGGTTCCGGAGGCGATAAAATCGGTGCTGGCCAGCAGTCCCGCCGAATTTCTCAACTGTTCGTCCGAATCTCCCGGGAAAAGTTTCATCGCTTCGGCAGCCGATTCCCCAAATCGCGTGCGTAGCTTCGCCGCATAGTTTTCTTTGTTCGCGGGCTGGTCGCCAAAAAATCCGTGGTAGTTGCCTTCGTCGCGGTTCCATCCCGCCAGCAGTGGGATTCGCGCTTGCTTGCCTGCGGCATAGATTTCGTAAGCGTCCGCGGGCATGAAATACCCGTCAATATTTGGTGAAAAGCGATACTCGTCTTTGGTCTTCAATACGGCATCCAGGAGCCGCTGCGCGTCCACCGCCCGCAATTCCTTGATGGAGTGTAGTCCCAACTCTTCCGCGAACACCGCGTCTCTCTTCTCGCTTTCAGCCAGCCGTTTCGCGCCCAATGTTTTTCCAAAGAACGCTCCACTCTCCCCGATCGCCGCATGCACAAAATCTTTCGAAACCGGTGAAGCCATCAGCGTGCTCACCGCAAACGATCCCGCCGACTCCCCGAAAATCGTCACATTGTTGGGATCGCCGCCAAACGCCGCGATATTTTCATGCACCCACTTCAATGCCGCCGCCTGGTCCAGCAACCCATAATTTCCAGAGGCGTGATGCGCCGACTCTGCCGTCAATTCCGGATGCGAAAAAAATCCAAATATTCCCAGCCGGTAATTCATGCTCACCACGATCACGCCTTTGTGCGTCAGTTGCTCGCCATCCTGCCGCGGCTCCGATGTCGCGCCGGCTTGAAAGCCTCCGCCGTATATCCACACCATCACCGGCAACCTGGCATCGCCTTTAACTTTCGGAGCCCACACATTCAGGTACAAACAATCCTCACTCGGCCCCGCGTCGCGAAATACCATGTCCCCATAAATCCGTCCCTGCATGCAGCGCGGCCCGAACTCCGTCGCCTTCTTGACACCTTCCCACGCCGCCACCGGCAGCGGCTCCTTCCATCGCAGCGCCCCAACAGGCGGTGCCGCATAGGCAATCCCTTTGAAGATCTCGACCTTTCCATCGGCGCTGGCGGCGCCCTCAACCAATCCCGAAACCGTGCGTACCTGCGCACGCAGCGAAAATCCGGTAAGCAACAAAGCTGTCACCATTCCGGAACGCATCAAGCGTATGAACCGATTGGTCATCAAATTGTGAGTTCGCCCAGAATCATTGTTTGCCATCTTGCGGAACAATCCTCGCCGCCCACCCACCGCCCGGAGCAAGCTTGATTTTCTGTTTCGTCTTTCGGTTAACGCCGGCCTTTTCCATCTTGTAGTCGCCCGCAAAACGATCCGCATTCACGCCATCGCGATAACTGCTCATCACAAACTCGCCCTCCGGCAAAAACGAATAATCAATTTCCAGTTCCCGGGGAGTCCAGTCGGTCATTGCGCCCACGTACCAGTCGCGGCCATTACGGCGCGCTATTGCTACGTAATCGGCGATGTGCGCGTCCAGCACTTTGGTCTCATCCCATACTGTCGGCACGGCGCTCAGAAATTCCATGGCCTCCGGCTCGCGCATGTAATTTGAAGGACTGTCTGCCAGCATCTCGAGCGGGCTTTCGTACACCACGTACATGGCCAGTTGCTGGCTGCGCGTACCCATGGCCATCGGGCGCGTGTGAATCGGCGCGAAAGCATTCTTTGTAGCGTTCAGCATGGCTCCCGGCGTGTAATCCATGGGCCCCAGGAACATGCGCGTGAACGGCAGCGTCACATTGTGTTCCGGTTCCGAATCCACGCTCCATTTGCTCCACTCCATCCCGCGTACGCCTTCCGCGCTGATCAGGTTCGGCCACGTACGTGTCATGGATGCGGGCTTCTGCCCGCCATGAAAATCCACCAGCATCTTGCGCTTCGCCGTTTCGCGGCTCAACTTGTGATAAAACTCGATCACCTTCTGGTCGTCGCGCTGCATGAAGTCGACTTTGATTCCGGAAATTCCCCACTTGGCATACTGGTCCAGTGCCGGCTGCAGTTGGTCGTCCAGCGTTTTCCAGATCACCCACAAAATAATCCCTACATTTTTTTGCCGCGCGTACGCCGTCAACTCCTCCATATTAACTTCCGGTACCACCTCCAACACATTGCCCAGCTTGTACCAGCCCTCGTCCAGAACGATATATTGCAAGCCATATTTCGCGGCGAAATCGATGTAGTATTTGTACGTCGCTGTGTTAATCCCCGCCTTGAAGTCCACGTCGTAAATGTTGTTGGCGTTCCACCAGTCCCACGCCACCTTGCCCGGCTTGATCCACGACGTGTCCGCGACCTGCGAAGGTTTCTCCAGCAGCCACACCAGTTGGTTGGTCAGAAGGTCGCCATCTTTTTCCGCCACGCCCATCAACCGCCACGGAAACGTTCGCGTCCCCCGGGTCACCGCAATGTAATTCGCGCTTTCCGTCACTCGAAAATCGCGATCTTTCTCCAATGTTTCTTTCAGCGGATACGGTGGAAAAACCGCCGCCAATCCATTTCCGCCAGTCCCTCTAAGCCACAGCCCCGGATAATCTTCCATATCGGACTCGGCAATGGCCACCTTCACGCCCTCCGCGTCCACCACCGCCGGCAAGCTCGCATGAAATTCCGGTAAAATGTCGCGCAAGTGTTGCGGCAGGTATTTCCGTTCGTTGTGCGACAAAAAACTGTCTTCCTGCGGGTAGTACACCGCGAAATTGCTGGGAAAATTCAGCTGCATCTCCTCGTCGTAAACCTTCACTTCTTTCCCCGGCAATTTGCTCTCGAATCGGTAAGCCGCGCCTTCGTTGTACGCTCGGAAAACAACGGCGTAATCGCCCTCCATCTCGATCCGCAATTCGTTGTAGCTTTCCCGAATCTTCACGAACTTCTGCCGCACCACCGGCTCCAGAACCTGATCCACGTTTCGCTGCCATGACCCGAGCACTTTTCCGCCTGTACCCAGTTGCTTATGCTCGATATCCATCGAAGCCGCGCAATCCTCCAGCAGTGCCCGCCCCTTTAGCAGCACGTCAAATCGGATCCCATTCGCGGTACGAACTCGTATCTCGATCCGTTTATCAGGCGACACCACATCGAAACTGCTCCCTTGCCGGCTTACGCTAAGACTACCCAACATGCCCGCGACCGCCAGCAATAACCCCGTAGCTCCCGAGGGCCTCATCGCCACGCTCCCGACCGCTGGGCCTGTCTAACGCCCATCAAATCCAATTACCGCTGGCCATCGTATAGCATGGTGGGGCGTCTAACCCCAAGGGCTTTAGCCAATTAGCTCCCGGAGCCCAGGCATCGCATCGCGAAGTGGTTAGCTTTTCCGGCTACATATGCGCGAAATCAAGCGATTAAAATCCATGCACACCCGATGTTTAATCCCGGGCCCGTTCACCGTCACAGATGCGCCGCCTTCAATGAGCAACCCCCGGTCGGTATCCGGCGGCGCTCACCCAAGCATTCAAGATTCACATGCATTTCATGAAACTTTTAGTGGTATCGCGTGTCCTATGGGGGTAACGTATCCGTCAGTTTTTGGCTTGTTACTTGGCGCCTCCATCTCCGCGTCAGGCAGGCACAATTTTGCAGCCGGCACCGTTACACCCGGCTCAACGATCTTCATGGCAGATTCTCTGCCTGAGGGATGCAGTAAAATTCAAATCGATGGGGGTTCTTCAGGAAATGACAAAGTCGAATAAATTTCTCATCACCGGCGCGGCTGTCGCGGGCTTGCTCGCGGGCACCAGCGCAAGCATCAAGGCGTCGAATCTGTTGCCGGGGCTCAAGTCCGCTGTAACCGCCCAGGATACAGACAAGCCGGCGGCCGACAAGAAGGTAAAAGAAAAGCACGCTTGTAAGGGCCAAAACTCTTGCAAGGGTAAAGGCGGCTGCAAGTCCAGCGACAACGGCTGCAAGGGCAAGAACTCGTGCAAGGGCAAGGGCGGTTGCGCGACGGACGGCTCCAAAATGCCTGAGTAGTTTCCGACTCTCTTTCCGCGCGATAGAGGGTCGGCCGTTTCATCCGGCCCTTTATCCGCTTTATCTTTTCCCCGCATCATCGCTATTAGCGCCTGGCATCTTTATTCGTTCGGAGCTTTATGGGCACCAACCGCTTCAATAATTTTACGGAATATGGGATCGGCATCGGCCTGCGCTCTCCACACTACGAGCATATCCTCACGCGCAAGCCGGTCGTGGACTGGTTCGAAATCATTTCCGAGAATTTCATGATTGACGGCGGCCGTCCCGTGCAGATCCTCGATCAGATTCTCGAGCAATACAAAGTTGTGCAGCACGGCGTCTCCATGTATTTTGGCTCCGCGGAAAAACCCAATCGCGAGCATCTCCGCCGCCTGAAAGACCTCGTCAAGCGCACCAAAACCCCCTGGCTTTCCGATCATCTCTGCTGGGGCAGCGTGGACGGCCGCTACACCCACGATCTTCTGCCCATGCCCTACACCTTTGAAGCCGCCAGGTTCACCGCGCAAAAAGTGCGCGAAGTCCGTGACTATCTCGAAGTTCCCATTGCCGTCGAAAATGTCAGCAGCT
>JALYLI010000127.1 GCA_030774335.1 Acidobacteriota bacterium
CTGGTGAAAGACCACATGAGCATCTTCATCAACTTTGAAGAACCGGTGGACAGCATTGAGCCGCTGCCGGATACGGCGCACGATCCGCGACTGGAGCATCTGGACCGCTCCGTCGAAGAACTGGAGCTTTCCGTGCGCTCTTACAATTGCCTGAAAAACGCCAACATCCAGACCATTCGCGAGCTGGTGCAGAAGAGCGAGAACGAAATGCTGAAGACCAAAAACTTCGGCCGCAAATCACTGAACGAGATCAAAGATATACTGGTGAAGATGGGCCTCGCGCTGGGCATGAAGTTCGACGAGCACGGCCGCATTATCTGGCCGCCGCTGCCGAGCCAGACTACGCTCGCTCCTTCGGAGGAAAATCTCGGCCTGTAAGTGCGGCGCGAGACCCGGTAAATCATGCGACATCTCAAGTCAGGATCGAAGCTCGGACGCAACCCGTCTCACCGGCGCGCCACCTTGCGCGCGCTGGTGACCAATCTTTTCGAACACGGGCGCATCACCACTACGCTTACGCGCGCCAAGGCGGCGCGGCCCGTGGCTGAAAAAATTATCACTCTCGGCAAGCGCGACACTTTGCAATCACGCCGGCAAGCGGCTTCGTACATCATGCTTCCGGCGATCACGCAGAAGCTTTTCAGCGAAATCGCGCCGAAATTTTCCGACCGCGCCGGCGGCTACACCCGTATCATTCACGCCGGAAATCGCGTCGGCGACAACGCCAAAGTGGCCATCCTCGAATTGGTGGGCTACGAATTCAAAGTCAAGGAAAAGAAGGAACGGCCCAAAAAAGAAGAAGCCGTGGACGAAAAAAGCTAGTTTCGCTAGAAATTCTAGAACTTCACAAGGCCTGCCTACCCGAGCGGGCCTTTTATTTGGCAAAGGCGTCCTACAGAACCACTAGCTCGGCATCTGGAGTTGGCATTTCGTCCCAAGTGCGACCTTCGAGTGTTCTGCCGGTCTTCTTTTTCTGTACGCCGCCCCATTGTTTGAAGAAAAAAGAAACCCCGGCGGCAATGCACTGATCGCGAATCTCGGTGACCCAGTCAGGATCGATGGGCCTCGCACCAGGGCCGGATTCTCCACCGAGGATGGCCCAGTCGATGTCCTCAAGGTTGATATCGCGGATCGGGCCGAGCAAAGGCTCCAGTGACAGGAATTTTATGCGCGCGCCAGTTTTTCGGAGATCGTCGATACGGTATTTATATCTTTCGTTTTCAACGCTGACGCCCATCCAGATTTGGGGCGCCCAGTTCAGCTGTTTATTTAGCTTAAGGAGACGGTCGGAACGTTTGGTCAGAACTTGATATTGGTGCCAATGCGCTCGGTTCATTACATCGAAAACCGTCTTAATAAAATCCTCAGGTACAGCTTCATGGAAAAGGTCGCTCATAGAGTTGACAAAAATTCTTTTCGGCGTCTTCCATTTCAGCGGCAAATGCACCATGTGCGGCTGCAACGTCAGTTCGAAACCGCCTCGATAATTGGGTTGGCCCATGGCCTTAAGGCGATTCGCAAGACGCTCGGCGTAACAATGGGCACAGCCTGGGCTTATCTTTGTACAACCAGTAACGGGGTTCCAAGTGGAGTCCGTCCACTCTATGTGCGAGTTGGTGGCCATATCAAAGCCCCTGTCGCGTTCGGTACTTATCGAAAATATAGTTCACCACATCCATCCCGGCTTCTTTCTGTGAGGCAAAGTAAAGATAGTAGATCAGCGTATCTTTATTTTTCATTGGCATCGGTCTTGGAACCCACTTGAACCCAGCCTTCTTTTGCAGCCGCTGACGAAACGCCTCAGCGAAACGTTCGTTCGATACCTTACTCGGAATCATCTCATCGAACAGGGATCGCGTATTTTCGTATGCCGCTTCTTTCCAACTCTCGTCGCCCCAGAGCCGGGTCAATTGAGCTTTCTTACTGCCGATCGACTTCTCAGGATCTTTTCGAAGCACGTTTCGATTGATATCCATCATCATTAGATTCATGAAGAGATCAATCGAGCGCGATTTACCAGCTGCCTCTAAGATTCCCCACTCAAGGTCAATGTTATACGGGTCCAAGAGGCATAACGCGCGTCTGTATTCACTATATTGTGCCCGTGGGAATACATCTCGCCGTAACACTTCATTACAATCGCCGCTGTAAATGAAGACGTCCGTGCGAGAACCGGCTAGTTTGCGTAGTTGCTTCGCGCGATCGGCGTCTGAATCGATAAAATGATATTCGTAGAATGGCGGCTCCGTGTTTAACGCAATTAATGGGCTGCCCTCTACCAACCCCCCGCTCGTTTTTGATACGTGGTACCCAGGCCCGGCATATGCGTCAACGTAAATCCATCTGAGGCTGGAAATCTTATCGCGTTGTCGCGCACGCATGATCGTGGTGTAGGCCGACGCATACTCCCTGATGATGTCTAGTTTTACTTCTGACCAAAGTCCGATCTCATCAAACTCGGTTGGCATATGAGATACAGTATCAGATGTCTATAAGATATGAGGTATTCGACAGGATGCGGGTTCATATGAGGCCATCGCCATGGAGTTATCACATTCGGGCAGGCCGCGAACGGAACCAAAGGAAGAGGGCGGCGACCGCGCAAGCAGCCCCGACCGAATCAAGAAGGGAATCGTAAGGCGACGCGGTCCGGCTGGCCACGAAGGCCTGATGTATTTCATCCAGCGCTGAATATCCGGCGGCGACAAACAGCGCGGTGAACGCCCACGACCAGCGCCAACCGCGCCGTCCGCCGCGAATACCCCTGTAGAGCAGCAGGCAAAACACAAAATATTCGGTGAAGTGCGCGGTCTTGCGCACAAAAAAGTGAATAGTCGAAAAGGCGTGCTCCGATAGGTGCGGCATCAGCCAAAACATCAGAGGCCGCAAAATCCTGCCAGTGTGAGAAGCGGAAAACGTGTCAGTAGAGAGCGAGAAAATAACCGCGGCCCAGCAGAGCGCAGGAAGCCACGCAATCAGCCGGCGCAACGCGGTCGGTGCGTGAACCCGGCCTTCCATTTGGGATAATTGCGGAGCTGGGCGCGGATTGCGCCAGGGCTGTGAATCAGCCACGAAAATAGCCGTGATAGTTCATTGAGATGAGACTAACGAAGTTCCCGAGCTATTCCATGCGGTAGTTCGGCGCTTCGCGCGTAATGATTACGTCGTGAACGTGACTTTCGCGTAGTCCCGCGCTGGTGATGCGGATGAATTTGCTCTTGGCGGTCAATTCGTCCAGGGTGGCGGCTCCCGCGTAGCCCATGCCGCTTTTTAGTCCGCCGACTAGCTGATCTGTAAGTGCCGCGAGCGAACCCTTGTACGGCACGCGGCCTTCGACGCCTTCGGGCACGGACTTGCCACGCTCCACGCTTTCCTGGCCATAACGGTCGGCCGAGCCATCTTCCATCGCCGCGGTGGAGCCCATGCCGCGATAGGATTTAAAGGTGCGTCCCTGGTAGAGAATTGTTTCGCCGGGGGCTTCTTCCGTGCCGGCAAATAATCCGCCAATCATCACGCAGGACGCGCCGGCGGCGATGGCTTTACTGATGTCGCCGGAAAACTTGATGCCGCCGTCGGCGATAAGCGGCACGCCAGTGCCCTGGGCGGCGCGCGCCGCTTCCATGATGGCAGTAATTTGTGGCACGCCTGCGCCCGTTACCACGCGCGTGGTACAAATTGAGCCCGGACCAATACCAACCTTCAGTCCATCAATGCCCAGCGCGATCAGGTCTTTTGCGCCCTCAAAGGTGGCCACATTTCCGGCGATCAACTGCATTTCGGGCAAGCGATGGCGAATCGCTTTGATGGCGTCCATCACCCGCGCGGAATGCCCGTGCGCGGTGTCAATGGCCAGCACGTCGGCCTTGGCGCGAGACATTTCCACGGCGCGTTCCAGAAAATCTCCGGTGGCGCCGACCGCTGCGCCGACTCGCAGGCGGCCCTGTTCGTCCTTAGCGGCTCTCGGGTAGGCCAACTTTTTCTGGATATCTTTTACGGTGATGAGGCCCTTGAGGTTGTAATCCTTGTCCACGACGAGGAGTTTTTCAATGCGGTGCTTTTGCAAGATACGCTCTGCTTCATCGAGCGTCGTGCCAACTGGCACGGTGACGAGATTTTCTTTGGTCATCACGGCGCTT
Source organism: Acidobacteriota bacterium (assembly GCA_030774335.1). Classification (GTDB taxonomy): domain Bacteria; phylum Acidobacteriota; class Terriglobia; order Acidiferrales; family UBA7541; genus Acidiferrum. Next base: position 4,137 of record JALYLI010000127.1, read on the forward strand.
ACGAGTTGGGTGTGATCTTTTTCAAAGCGCAGATCGCGGTTGGTAAGAATACCCGTCAGCTTGGTTCCGCGCGTGACGGGCAATCCGGAAATGCGGTACTTAGTCATGATTTCAAGGGCCTGGCGCAGGGTGATGTCCGGCGAGATGGTGACGGGATCAACGATCATGCCACTCTCGGAACGTTTTACGCGATCCACTTCTTCGCTCTCGCGCTCGATGGTCATGTTGCGATGCACCACGCCGACGCCGCCCTGCCGGGCGATGGCGATAGCCAACCGCGATTCGGTCACTGTATCCATGGCCGCGGATGCCAGCGGGATGTTCAACGCCAGTTTGCGGGTGAAACTCGTGGTGGTGTCCACTTCCGTAGGCAACACCGAGGATTTGCCAGGCAACAGCAGCACGTCATCGAAAGTAAGACCCTCGGGAATCGGACCATCCTTCATGCACAACCCTCACAAAAGTTAAATTTGCGCGTGGCTCGCTTCCTGAGAACGGCGAGCTAAAAATAACGCAGCCCAGCAAAGCTTCCGCTGGGCTGCTGAATTCTTTGGGATTAGAGATACCTTCACGGTGAATGACCTATTGTAGAGGCCGCGTTAAATAGGGTCAAGTTCGCGTTGTATTCCGGGAAAGTATCTGCATTCGTACCTTGTCGGAAGGGCGCCCGGTCAAATACAGTTCACAAGTGGCCGACATCTTGATTGAACCATTCGAACCACACCCGCTGCTTCGCGGCGCTCACGCCATGACCATCGCTCCGGTTTTCTGGCGGCGAGCTTTCGATTTGCCCCCGCCGGACGATCGCTTGTTTCAGGTTGATCCCGAATCGCGCCTGCTGGCGCACTGCCAATGGCAACCGCGCAACCGTCTCCAAGCGCCAGTGATCGTGATCGTTCACGGGCTCGAGGGTTCGAGTGATTCGAACTACGCGCGCGGTATCGCCGAGGCCGCTTTCAAGCGCGGCTATAACGCAATCCGTATCAATCAGCGCAATTGCGGCGGCAGTGAGGCCTTAACACCTACCCTCTACAACTCCGGGATGAGCTCTGATTATCGGGCCGTCTGCGAAGAACTCGCGAATGGCGATGGATTCGAAGAAATTTTCTTTGTAGGGTATTCGATGGGCGGGAATCTTGTTCTGAAGATGGGTGGCGAATATGGAGACCGGGCACCCGCGCAGTTACGGGGAATCTGCGCGGTTTGTCCCGCACTGGATCTGGCAGCCTGTGCCGATGCGCTGGAGCGCTGGGACAATTATTTTTACCAGCGCCATTTTGTCAATGGCCTGATGGAGCGTTATCGTCGCAAAGCTGTATCCATGCCGGAACGCTATAGGCAGGATGACTTTGGCCCGGTGCATTCGGTTCGGCGCTTTGACGACGTGATCACCGCCCCGAATTTCGGCTACCGCGACGCGCGGGAATACTACGAAGCCGCTTCCGCGAACCGTGTTTTGAGAGAAGTACTTGTTCGTACGTTGCTGATTACCGCCAAGGACGACCCCTTCGTCCCGTATTCTTCCATTCTGGACGCAGGCGCGGACAAAAATAAGAACATCCAGCTGGTTGCCACCGAACATGGAGGACATTGCGCTTTTGTTTCGAAAAAAAGCGGAGCCGAGAGATTCTGGGCGGAGCAACGTGTGTTGGAGTTTTGCGACCGCAT
>JALYLI010000128.1 GCA_030774335.1 Acidobacteriota bacterium
GTTACCAGCCCAACCTCAACACCGAAATCGGCGAGTTGCAGGAACGCATCACTTCCACCAAGAACGGTTCCATCACTTCCGTGCAGGCGATTTACGTGCCCGCCGACGATTACACCGATCCTGCGCCAGCCGCGACATTTGCTCACCTGGATGCCACTACCAACCTCAGCCGTCAAATCGTGGAACGCGGTATTTATCCCGCCGTGGATCCGCTGGCCAGTTTCTCGCGGATTCTTGATCCGCGTATCGTCGGCCAGGAGCATTACTCCGTGGCTCGTGGCGTGAAATCGATTCTGCAGCGCTACAAGGATTTGCAGGACATCATCGCCATTCTCGGTATCGAAGAACTTTCCGATGACGACAAGCGCACCGTCGCTCGCGCGCGCAAAATTGAAAAATTCCTTTCGCAGCCCATGTTCGTGGCCGCGCAGTTCACCGGTCTGGAAGGCAAATACGTCAAGATCGAAGACACCGTGCGCAGCTTCAAGGAAATTGTGGAAGGCAAATATGACGACGTTCCGGAACAGGCGTTTTACATGGTCGGCACCATCGAAGAGGCTTTGAAAAAGGCTGAAACCATGAAGGCCAACGCGTAGCTGAAATAATTCATCCAACGGTCAGGAACAAAGTTAAGAGATGCTACCCGAAGCCATCGAGCTCATCATCGTCACGCCGCAGCGCCAGTTGCTGCGCGAGAAAGTTGCCGGCGTGCAGCTTCCCGGCGCTAGCGGCGAGCTCGGTATTTTGCCGGGCCACGCGCCGTTGATCACCGAGCTTGGCAACGGTGAACTGAGTTATCGCACTTCGAGCGGCAGCGAACCGGTGGTTCTTGCGGTGCTGAGCGGCTTCGCGGAGGTTTTGCCGGATCGCGTCACCGTCCTCGCCGAAACCGCGGAGCGCCCCGAGGAAATTGATGTGGAGCGCGCCAAGCAAGCGCTGGAGCGCGCGGAAAAGCGTCTGAAGTCCACGGATCCCGATGTCGATTGGGATCGCGCCACCGTCGCGCTACAGCGCGCTTTCGTTCGCATCCAGGTTGGCGCCTTGCGCCGCCGTGTGCATACTCGCAGCACCTAGCGCGACGTTTGCGCTAGACTATTTGATGTAGCTAACGGCCCCCGGGCCTCCCCTCCCTCAAAGGACAATAATCTCAATGGAAGCCATCACCGTGTACACCACCGCTTGGTGCCCGGATTGCCGCCGCGCCAAATCCTTCATGAAAGAACGCGGCGTGGAATTTAAGGAAGTGGACATCGAAGAAGATGAGGCCGGGGAAGAAATCGTGATGCAGGCCAACAACGGCAAACGAAAAGTTCCCACGCTGCGGGTCGGCGAGCGCTTCTTCGCCTGCAGCCCCTTCAATCCTATTCAGCTCGCCGCGGAACTGAAAATTCCGCTCAACTAATCCTGATTGTTTCCTGGGAACGCCAATCTCCCGATTGGCGCCTCGCGCGGTTGACTTCCGGCCAATCCTAATTCACCGCGACGCCGCGAATCCACACGCCCGCCAACTGCATCGCTTCATCCATCAGCAAAACATCCGCGTCCGCACCGACGCGCAACGCGCCCTTCTTGAACTCCACGCCCAGGAGTCCTGCCGGATTTAACGTCAGCATGCGCGTGGTGTCTTCAAAAGATTTTCCAAGCGCGACCACGTTTCTCAGCGCGCGGTCCAGTGTCAGCGTGCTGCCGGCGAGTCTTCCCTCGGAGTTCCGGCACACGCCGCCGCTGACGATCACTTCAAATTGTCCCAACATGTATTTTCCGTCGGGCATTCCGGTGGCGGAGATGCCGTCGCTCACCAGGATCACGCAGTCGGCGCTCTTGGCTTGCAACAGCAGCCGCATCGCCGCCTCTTCCACGTGCACGCCGTCGGCTATCAGCTCGGCCGTAACATTCGGCGTGGTGAGGATCGCGCCAATCACACCGCTGTCGCGGTGCGAAAATGGCCGCATGGCGTTATAAACGTGCACGGCGTGATGCGCGCCGTGCGCGATAGCCGCGCGGGCCTGTTCATAGGTGGCATCAGTGTGCCCGATACCCACAACTATTCCGGCTTTTATGGCCGCGTCGATGCAGGGCATCGCCCCCCGCAGTTCCGGCGCAAGCGTCAGGATGCGCGCGTTTCCACCGGCGGCCGCCACAAATCTTTCGAGCAGTTCCGCGGAAGGCAGTCTCAACCATTCCGCGGGATGCACCCCGCGTCGAATCTCGCTCAGGAACGGCCCCTCAAAATGTATGCCCAGTACTTCCGCGCGCGGCTCGCCGGATTCATGCTGCGTAGCGATATAGTTCGCGATGCCTTCGCTGCTTTTGCAAATATCATCCGCACTGGCCGTTACCGTGGTGGCCACGATGGAAGTGGTACCGTGCTTCGCCACGGTTTTTGTGACCGTGGCCATCGCCTCCGGGGTGGCCTCCATCACGTCGCGCCCACCTGCGCCGTGAATGTGTACGTCTACGAATCCCGGGATTGCGGCCTTATCCTTCGCCGAAATCTCCGTGGCATCAGCCGGCAAACTCATTCCTTCGCGCGGGCCGATTGCTTCAATCACCCCATCGCGAATCAGAATTCCGGCATCGGTAATTTTGCCGGCGGGTGCCAGCGCCCATCCAGCGTGAAGTAAAGTTGTCGTCATGGCAGAGCTACATCGTAGCGGAAACGCAGCGCGGCACAAAACACCGGGCTCCCTGGGAACGCCAACCTCCCGATTGGCGCTTAGTAGTCAACAATCGGGACGCAAAAAAAGGAGGACTCTTTCGAGTCCTCCTTTTGCGACCAGCATCGGCTCTGGTGGCTGGTCTTCAAACGTAACTTGTTAAGGGTTAGCGGCTCGCTGCAGTGTTGCTGGCGCTTGCCGTTCCCGCGGACTTTGGCAGACTCAAATAACCCGTTGCGCCCGTCTTGGTAACCTTGTTGATCACCAGTTCCAGCGCCGCGCGGCTCCCGCCGGTGTAGAAGAAAATCGGCTCGTTGACCGAGCGATCTTTTTTCTCAAAGCTCTTGTCGTCCGCCAGCACATTCACCGTGTAGCGGTTCTTTTTCACGTTGGTGTCTTTCAGTTCCACCTGGATGCTGCCGACTTTTTGTGCGCCAGATTTGCGTGTCAGCGAAAATTCGAAATAGTCGCGCTGGCCCATGCGGCGAAGCTGGTCAATCTCGTCATGGTTGCGCGCGATGAGTGTGCCCATTTCGCTGCGTGCCATCTGAATACTGTTCTTGGTCGCGTCCAGGTCACCCTTCACGCCGTTTACATCGCCATTCAGTTTGTTCACGTCGTCGGTGTTGGCCTTGCTCGCCAGTTCGGTGTTTACCGAGGTCTGCAAACCGTTCAGCTTCTTTTCGTAAGCCACGGTAGCCGACTTGGTCTGCTTGCGCGCCGCCACCAACTCGGACTGCGTGACGTTCAGCTTGTCGGTCACCACTCTCAGATCGCTTTGCAGTTGCTGGTTCTGGTCTTCCGCTTTGGCCAGCCGCTGCCCCAGCGTGTCACTGTTTTGTTTCAAGGAAGCCTGCGTGGACTGTTCAATACTGTTGGCGTGATTGATGGCGCTCCATCCAACTCCCAGTCCGACCAACGACAATGCCGCGATAATTGCTACGGCGAGCCCCACCCACCTCGGCGTCCCAGCCGTCTGAATCACCGGTTCCTGGTATTCGCTCATCGAAGTATCTCCTCGGCGGTGCACTCACGCCTCTACAGGGAATGCTGCACCCCTCCGGCCATCTCGACGGTCCTAGGCTAAACACGGCCAACCTTAGTGCTTGCTTAGAGATAGGCCCCATCTCCGCGCGACTGCTCCTGGTCCTAATGGTACTAGAGCCAGTAATCCTTACACGTTCTGTTACAGACGAGTAAAAAGTTCTAACGGGCTCCCTGAATGGGAGGGATCTTTGAGAGCGCTATTTTCGGGATTCAAACGCTGGGTCACTGCGCGAGGAATACTTAAGTTGCTGGTATATCAGGGTTTGGTTAAGCTGCGCGGCTGGCGGCCTTGCTATCTTCACCTTGTGCCGAACCAAAATAGCGATCCAGCGTGTGAGTAGCCGCGTCCAATACCAGACGGCAATCGGAGCAGTGCTCCAGGTGGGCGGCGATCTCGTGTTCAACCGTGGGCGACAGACGATGTTCTAAGTACCAGCAAATCAGGTGGATAGTGTCTCGACAACTCATGTTCCCCGTCTTCCTGGAAGCCAAAGTAACGCTCATCTTTCTTGCCCGTAAGTGTTGCACTCGGTTGACCATCGACGCTGTTCGGCAAGAATAACGTAATTTCATGATTTATCTGGTTTTATGGGCGGGGCTGTGGATAAAATCCCAGAGCCTGCAGGAATATTTACGTTACCAATGGCCCAGTACTTTACCACTTTCGGCCCATTACCAGCCCTCTGGCCACCCGTAGCGGGTCCGCGCTTTATCGGCTCGGCACAATCGTCATCTCCCGCAGTGCGGCGATGCGGTCCTCCAAAGGAGGATGCGTGCTGAATAGTGACGACAAAGTGCCGCCGCCAAACCACGGCTTCACAATGCACAGCGCCGCCGTTGAAGGCGACACGCTGGTTGTCGGAATCCGTTGGTTGTAAGCCCCCAATTTTTGCAGCGCGCTGATCAGCCCGAAAGGCTGGCCCACCATGCGCGCACCGGTTTCGTCCGCGGAATATTCCCGCGTGCGCGACAGAAAAAGCTGCATCATCAGCGCCGCAATCGGCGCGAGGATAATGGTCAGCAGCGCGCTAAACCCTCCACCGCGATCACGATCGTCACTGCCTCCACCGACTCCACCGAAAATCAACGCGAAGCGTCCCATCGACGCCAGGTAGGTGATCGCACCCGCCATGGTGGCCGCAATGGAGCTGGTCAAAATGTCGTAATTGCGAACGTGCGAAAGTTCGTGCGCGATTACGCCCTCGAGTTCGTCGTCATTCATCAGCTCCAGCAAACCTGTGGTCACCGCTACAGAGGCATGCCGCGGACTCCTTCCCGTAGCGAAAGCGTTCGGCGCCGGTTCGGGAATTACAAAAAGTTTCGGCACCGGCAGATGGGCTTTGGCCGCCAGCCGCTCCATCACCGCGTATAACCGCGGCACCTGCTCGCGCGTAACCGGCTGCGCGCCACTGGACTTCAGCGCGATCTTGTCCGAGAAAAAATACGAGATGCCGTTCATCAGCACGGCAATTCCCAGTGCGATTTTCAATCCGTTCTGACCGCCAATCGCGCCGCCGGCAACGACCAGCATTACGCTCAACAGAATTAACAGCACACCAGTTCTTAGAATTTTCATAAGGTCCCATCAGTAAATACGCACAAACCGTCGAAACATTGCAATTGCGGGAGCAGCGGAACTGTCGCTCGAAAAAGAACGACAGCTCCGCTACATGATTAGATTCGCGCCGCCGCCGCGGGTTGTTTTCCAGCCACGCGTTCGAAGCGCATTTTGGCGCCGCTGGCGTCGGGGTCCACGCGCACGCGATCGCCCGGCAACACCTTGCCTTCGAGGATCTGCAGCGCCAGCGAATCCTGAATCATGCGCTGTATGGTGCGCCGCAGCGGCCTTGCGCCGTACGCCGGGTCGTAACCTTCCCGCAGGATCAGCTCTTCCGCGGCGGCAGTCAGCTCCAGCGTAATCTGCCGCTCTGCCAGCAGCTCCTCCACGCTCTTCAGCAGCATGCCCACAATTTTTCCAAGCTGCTCCTTACCGAGCGGGTTGAATATGACGATTTCATCAATCCGATTGATGAACTCCGGCCGGAACGCCCCGCGCAACGCTTCCATCGCCTCTTTACGCGCTGCGTCAGGATCATTTCCCGCCAGCTCGTAAATTGCCGCCGAGCCCACATTGCTGGTCATCACCAGCACGGTGTTGCGGAAATCCACGGTGCGGCCTTTTCCATCCGTCAATCGCCCGTCTTCCAGGATTTGCAGCAGCACGTTGAACACGTCCGGATGCGCCTTCTCGATTTCATCGAACAAAATCACCGAGTAGGGATGACGGCGGACCTGTTCAGTAAGCTGCCCGCCTTCTTCGTAGCCCACATAGCCGGGAGGCGCGCCAATCAGCCGAGACACGCTGTGCTTTTCCATGTACTCGCTCATGTCAATGCGGATCATCAGCTTTTCATCGTCGAATAAAAATTTGGCGACCGCCCGTGCGAGTTCTGTCTTTCCCACGCCGGTCGGACCCATAAAAATAAACGAGCCGATGGGACGTTTCGGATCGGATAATCCCGCGCGGCTGCGCCGCACTGCGTTCGAAACGTGCGCGAGCGCGTCGTCTTGTCCAACCACCCGCTGGCGCAGCCGCTCTTCCATGCGCACCAGTTTTTGCGCTTCGCCTTCCAGCAGGCGGCCGGCGGGAATGCCCGTCCACTTGCTCACCAGCTTGGCGATATCTTCTTCGTCCACTTCTTCCTTGAGCATCGGCGCGTTTTTCTGCATGTCGCCAAATTGCGCCTCTGCCTGCTTCAAATCACGTTCCGCCGCGGCCATGCGCCCGTAACGAATTTCCGCCACTTTGGCCAGTTCGCCGCTGCGCTCGTATTTTTGTTCTTCCGCCTTGAGTTGCTCGATCTGTTCCTTGAGTTTGCGGATTTTTCCGATGGCCTGTTTCTCGGATTGCCAACGTGCCTTGCGCCCGCTGGAATCTTCCTTTAGTCGCGCCAGTTCCTTTTCAATCTGGGTGCGGCGCTCTTTTGAATGCGCATCCGTTTCTTTCAGCAATGCCTGCCGCTCGATTTCCAGTTGCATAATACGGCGTTCGACCTCATCGATTTCCACCGGCAGGGAATCGATCTGCATGCGCAGACTCGCCGCCGCCTCGTCCACCAGGTCGATGGCCTTATCGGGCAAAAACCGGTCGGAGATGTAGCGATGCGACAATGTCGCCGCGGCAACAATCGCGGCGTCCTTGATGCGCACGCCGTGGTGCACCTCGTAGCGGTCTTTCAAGCCACGCAGGATGGAAATGGTGTCTTCCACCGTCGGCTCGCTCACCAGCACCGGTTGGAAGCGGCGTTCCAGCGCGGGATCCTTCTCAATATATTTCTTATATTCGTTCAGCGTGGTCGCGCCAATGGCCCGCAAATCTCCGCGTGCCAGCGCCGGCTTTAGCATGTTGGAAGCGTCCATGGCGCCTTCCGCCGCGCCTGCTCCCACCAGCGTGTGCAGTTCGTCGATGAACAGAATGATCAGGCCTTCGGCCTGACTGATTTCTTTCAACACTGCTTTTAAACGGTCTTCAAATTCGCCGCGATATTTCGCACCGGCTACCAGGGCAGCCAGGTCAAGGGCCACCAGGCGCTTGGTCTTCAGTACGTCCGGCACGTCGCCGGAAACAATGCGCTGCGCGAGTCCTTCCACGATGGCGGTTTTGCCCACGCCCGGCTCGCCGATAAGCACCGGATTGTTTTTGGTGCGCCGTGCCAGGATCTGCATCACCCGGCGAATTTCTTCGTCGCGCCCGATGACCGGATCGAGCTTGGAGCGCCGCGCGAGTTCGGTAAGATCGCGGGCGTATTTTTCCAACGACTCATAGGTCGCTTCTGGATTCTGCGTGGTTACCCGTTGCGAACCGCGCACGCTGGTGAGCGCCTGCAGAATCGCCTCGTACGAAGCCCCCAGTTTTTTCAGCAGCTGCCCGGCGGGATCGCGATCTTCATTCGCGATGGCCAGGAATAAATGTTCCGTGGAGACGTACTCGTCCTTAAACTTTTCCGCTTCCTTGAAGGAGCGTTCCAAAACCTGATTTACAGCATTGCCCATGTGCTGCTGCCCAAAGCCCTGCACTTTAGGCAAGCGTGCGATGGCGCGCTCAATTTCCTGCGACACCACCTCGGGCCGAATTCCCAGCTTCGTGACCAGCGGCGGCACCACGCCGCCGTCCTGCGCCACCAGCGCCGCCAGCAAATGTATCGGCTCGATCTGCTGGTTCTCGCGCGAAGCGGCAATTTCCTGCGCGCTTTGCACCGCCTCCTGAGCCTTCAGAGTTAACTTTTCAAATCGCAACATATTGTCCTCACCTGCCTTCACCAGGGTCTCTCGGGAGCGCCAATCTCGCGATTGGCGTTTGAATTGTCCAAATCAGTCCGTAACTTTTCAAACTTATCGGGATATCCAAGAAAAAAGGGCCGGCGATTTCGCCAGCCCTTTCGCTACCGCCGTTTGAGGCTGGTATCTATCGTTACCTGGCTCCCGCCGCAGAAGCAGCCCCTGTAGTGCCCACGCTGACTTTGATCTGCTTGGGCTTGGCTTCCTCACGCTTCGGAATGTTCAGCGTCAGGACGCCATTCTGATAATCGGCTTTGATGGCTTCCGAGTTTACCGTGTTGGCCAGCGAGAAGCTCCGCGCAAACGATCCGTAGGAGCGCTCCACGCGCAGGTAGTTATTTTCGTTCACCTGCTTCTGGAATTTCCGCTCGCCGCGAATGGTCAATATATTGTTCTCCACGCGGATATCCAACTCTTTCGGATCCACGTCCGGCAAGTCGGCTTTCACCACCAGTTCGTGCTCCGTTTCGAGGATATCCACGGCTGGCGCCCAGGTGGTCAGGTTCGACTCTTCGCCGCTGCGGCCAAAGCCTTCTCCAAAGACACGGTTCAGATGCTCGTGCAGGGTGGCGGCGCCACGAAAGGGTTCCCAACGATTCAAGTTTGACATTGTGTTTACACCTCCAAGGTCTTTATTAATGTGACTGCATGCCAATAATAGAATCTGCGTGTCATATTGTCAAGTGTATTTTGCCTTCCGCCTTATGATCTTAAGCTATTTATTATCAATATTTAGCAGCAGCCGTGGGGCCCCCAGCGCAGCTTCCAGACAGACTCATCTAAACCTGCTAATATCTCACTATGCTCCTTGCGCACTTCGACTTCGCGCTGCCTCCCGGGCAAATCGCTCAGCGTCCTCTCGCAAGCCGTGACGCCTCCCGCATGCTTTTACTGGACCGCAAATCAAGCCATCAAGCAGATCACGCCTTCACGGAGCTTCCCGGCCTCCTCCGCGGCGACGAACTGGTTGTCGTGAA